>NZ_DATGNO010000096.1:0-63229 GCF_035306705.1 Xanthomarina sp. | reverse complement strand
AAAAAAACCACGACATTTTTAAAAATGTCGTGGTTTCATATATTATGAATTCCTTTTAAATATGGAATTTATTATCCTAAAGCAACACGTTTAAAATCTGTAACAGAAACCTCTCCAAAAGAGCTTACATATTCTGCAACAGTTTGCTTGTCGTCTTTAATGAATTTTTGATCCAATAAACATTTCTCTTGGTCTAAAGTTGTGTTATCTGAAATAAAACGCTCCATTTTACCTGGAAGGATTTTATCCCAAATTTGTTCTGGCTTTCCTTCAGCTTTTAATTCGGCTTTAGCAGCTTCTTCAGCTTTAGCCAATACCTCTGGGGTTATTTGAGCCATAGAGATGTATTGAGGTACGTTTTTAGGAGTTTTGCCCATACGTAGTCTTTCAATATTATCTTTTTCAATAAAAGCAATTCTGGCTTCAGTTTCCGAAGCAATATAATCGGCTGTAAAACCTTTGTAAGATAAGCTAGTAGCTCCCATAGATGCTACTTGCATGGCTACGTCCTTAACTAAAGTTTCTGCATTAGCAACTTTAGAAGATAACCCAACCAAAGCAGCAATTTTATTGATATGAACATAAGAACCCACGTAAGGTGCTTCTAATTTTTCAAAACCTGTAATGTCTAATTTTTCACCAATAACTCCAGTTTGTTCAACTAATTTATCAGCTACTGTCATGCCTCCAAAATCAGATGCTAAAAAGTCTTCTTTAGTATTGAAATTGATAGCCTTTTCAGCTAATTCGTTTGCCAATGCCACAAAGTTGTCGTTTTTACCAACAAAATCTGTTTCACAACCTAATACAATTGCAACACCAACAGTATTATCATTGTTTATTTTAGCAATAGCAGCTCCTTCAGAGTTTTCACGATCGGCTCTTTTTTCTGCTACTTTTTGTCCTTTTTTACGTAGAACTTCAATGGCTTTATCAAAATTTCCTTCTGCTTCAACTAGAGCATTTTTACAATCCATCATACCTGCACCTGTAGATTGTCTTAATTTATTTACTTCTGCTGCTGTAATCTTTACCATAGCTTCCATTTTTATATTTAAAATTTAAAAAAGTCGTTTAATCTTACTTTCAGAAAGAAAAGAATAAACGACTTATTAATGTTGTGTTACTTATTTTATTCTTCCTCTTCTTGAGCTACTTTCTTTTTAGGAGCTGCTTTTTTCTCGGCAACTGGAGCATCATCTTGAGAAGGTTCTTTTTCTGCTTTTCTTTCCGCTAAACCATTAGCGATAGCATCTGTAACGTGAGTTAGAATTTTATTGATTGATTTAGAAGCATCATCATTTGCTGGGATAACATAATCCACTTGACGAGGATCTGAGTTGGTATCTACCATAGCAAAAATTGGAATGTTTAATTTTTGAGCTTCTGCAATTGCAATGTGTTCACGTTTAATATCAACAACAAACAAAGCCGCTGGTAAGCGTGTCATGTCGCTAATAGAACCTAAGTTCTTTTCTAATTTAGTACGTTGACGATCTACTTGTAAACGCTCTTTTTTAGATAAAGAATTAAAGGTACCATCTTTCTTCATTCTATCGATAGTAGCCATTTTTTTAACAGCTTTTCTAATAGTAACAAAGTTAGTTAACATCCCACCTGGCCATCTTTCAGTAATGTAAGGCATGTTAATGTTTCCTGCTTTTTCAGCAACGATATCTTTTGCTTGTTTTTTTGTAGCAACAAATAAGATTTTACGACCGGAAGCTGCAATTTTAGCAAGTGCATCTCCAGCTTCTTCCATTTTAGCTGCTGTTTTGTATAGGTTAATAATATGGATGCCATTACGCTCCATATATACGTAAGGAGCCATGTTTGGATCCCATTTACGTGTAAGGTGACCAAAGTGTACACCTGCTTCGAGTAATTCTTTTACTTCTACTGCCATTTTGTAATAGTTTACGTTCTGTTGAATTAGCAATGGCTTAGTGGTCTTTTTTGTAAAATCGCCTGAACCATTTAGATGCTAAACTAAATCCTGATTTCTAAGTTTTAGAGAAATCATGGACAACAATAACTGAGTTATTTTTTTGTTTTTTTCAACAAGATGGAGATTCTTATAAGAAAGATGTCCCATCTTGTTGAAGATAAATTAACGTTTAGAGAATTGGAATTTCTTACGAGCTTTCTTCTGACCGAATTTCTTACGCTCTACCATTCTTGGATCTCTAGTTAATAAACCTTCTGGTTTAAGAACCAATCTATGCTCCGGATCTATTTCGCACATAACACGAGAGATTCCTAAACGGATTGCTTCTGCTTGACCTGTGATACCTCCTCCATATACATTTATTGTAATATCAAAGTTGCCATCGTTGTTAGTCAAAGCTAAAGGTTGGTTTACTTTGTACTGCAAAGTAGCAGTAGGAAAATAAACAGCTAAGTCTTTTTTATTTATCGTGATGTTTCCGGTTCCTTCCGCAACATACACACGAGCAACAGCCGTCTTTCTACGACCGATTTTGTGAATTACTTCCATGTTATTTGAATTCTTCTAGGTTAATTGTTTTTGGTTTTTGAGCTGCATGAGTATGCTCAGAACCAACAACAACATTTAAATTACGGAATAAATCTGCACCTAATTTGTTTTTAGGTAACATTCCTTTTACTGATTTTTCTACTAATCTTGCTGGATCTTTTCCAAACAATTCTATAGCAGTTAAACTTCTTTGACCACCTGGGTAACCGGTGTGACGAATGTAAGTTTTATCGTCCCACTTGTTTCCTGTTAAGTTGATTTTTTCTGCATTGATAACAATTACGTTATCTCCACAATCAACGTGTGGTGTGAAGTTAGGCTTATGTTTTCCTCTTAAAAGTTTTGCAACTTTAGAAGATAAACGCCCTAGGCTTTGACCTTCAGCATCAACTAAAACCCACTCTTTATTAACAGTAGCTTTGTTGGCCGAAATTGTTTTGTAGCTTATTGTGTCCACACTTATTAAATTTTTTATCACGCGCGATGCATGATAGATTAAACATTCCTCTCTTTTTAAAGAGTTTGCAAATTTACGATTATATATTTGATTACCAAATAGTGTGGAAAGTTATTTTGATAACTTTGTTTATATCTTTATTCAGCTTTTAATTAATACAGAAACCTTTATGTATCAAGTTAAAGGATGTAGGTGCATGAAACAGGACTAAAAATCTTAAAATTTCTTATAAAGTCTTCTTTCTATAAATAAGATGAACCAGTCCAACAGTAACCGATAAACTAAGCCCTAAAATAGAAACACCTGTCCATCCATATTTAGTCCAAGCATAAGCGCCTAAAGTGGTGCCCAAAGCGCCACCTATAAAAAATCCTACCATATATATGGTGTTTACACGATTTCGAGCTTCGTGGTTTTTTGAAAAAATAATGTTCTGGTTGGTTATGTGTAAAGCCTGAAGGCCTAAATCGACTAAAATAACCCCAATAACCAAACCAATTATTGAATGTACAGAAAATAGAAAAACCAGCCAGGAAATTATTAATAGTAATACCGAAAACAAGATAATTTTATTCTGGCTAATTCTATCGTTCAATTTGCCCACAACAACGGCAGCCAATGCTCCCGCAATCCCAACCAAGCCAAAAGCACCTGAAACTCCACTTCCGTATCCAAAGGAATCTTCCATTAAAAAAACCAAGGTGGTCCAAAAAGCACTTAATCCTGCAAAAGCTAGGCCGCCACGTAGTGCTGCTAGCCTCACAGAGGGCTCGGTTTTAAAATAGTATCCTATGGATTTGAGTAAACTGGCATAACTGCCTTTGTACGTTGGATTTAAACTTGGTAATTTATATTGTAATAACAGGTAGAGCAAAACCATTAATATAGCGGCTACATAATACATAACACGCCATCCAAATTGTTCGCCTACCAAACCACTAATAACCCTGCTTCCTAAAATACCAATCAATAAACCACTCATAACGATTCCAATGGCACGTCCACGATTTTCTGGATTTGCCAATTGCGCGGCCATAGGAACAAACAATTGTGGAACAGCCGAAGAAAATCCGATAAAAAAACTGCTCAATATCATTAACCAGAGCGAATTTGACATGGCTGTAGCGATTAAAGCTGCCACCATTAATATAAAATCAAATTTTAAAATTTTCTTATTCGAAATTTTATCGCCTAAAGGAATAATAAATAGAAGCCCAAAAGCATACCCCAATTGCGTAGAAAGTGCCACATTGCTTATGGCTGATTCTGATACATTGAAACTTTCCGACATGAGATGCAGTAAAGGTTGGTTGTAATATAGATTGGCTACTATTAGTCCAGCAGAAACACTCATTAAGTATAAAACGGAATTGGAAAGATCTTGTTTCATTTAAGGCAATTTCTTAGTATGGGATTAGTTTTTTGAAAAAGGACGAAATTACAAAAGATGTTACAATAGCTTGTGCCTATTAGATTAAAATCAGCTTTTTATTTCATGGGTTTCTTGTTTTAAGATTTCTTAACAAAGCGCGTTAATCTTGGGTTAAACCTATTTGGATTTGATTTGCCAGCATTTAATTCAAAACTTATTGAAGAAGTTTGTGAAGGAAAGCACAAACTACATAAGTTAAACAGATAGATAGCTAAATTAGTTATCAAGATTTAAGGTCTTAATAAAAAAACGATTCTTTGCGAATCGTTTTTTTTGTGTCTGCAATGTGGTGCCTGTTCAACCAGTATTATAAGCTCAGTTTAAAAAAACATCACTTCTAGATTTTGCTAAGTGCCGTGCCTTTATGTGCAGCAATATGATCGGTTTTATCACTTTTAATCTCGTATTGTGGATCGTCTTTACTGGCGTGATGAGTATATCCTTTGTAATCAAAATCTGAATGATGGACTTTAATTATTTTTCCGGTAACATGCCCAGCTTCTGAATTCCATTTTACATGGTCTCCCACTTTAAAATGTGTCATGATAATTGCTTTTTAAGTATACAGATTAAAGTCTTTTATATGTTTTTCATAACATATTCGGTGATTCTATCGCATCTTCCAAAACCAAATTCAAAAATTTGTTTTTTATCAGACATGTCGTAGAGCGTTTCTTTAAGCATAGTTTTCGCACGATGTAAGCGTACTTTTACATTGGCAACCGTTAAATCTAAAACGAGAGCAATTTCCTTTAGGTTCATTTCTTCCACTTCTTTCATAATATAAACGGATTTATATTTGCTATCTAACTGGTTGATTGCGCGTTCCAAAAGTTGCTTTGTTTCCATTTGAATTAATGTGTCTTGCGGATTTAATTGTTTGCTGTCCGGTAGTTCTAAAATGCTGTTTTTCGTGCTGCCCTCAGGTGTTTCCCATAGCTGGTATAGCTTTCCTTTTTCTTTTATTCTAGCTAAGGCTTCATTGATGCCTATTCGAATGAGCCATGTGGAAAAAGCAGCATTCTGCTTAAATTGATATAACTTGGTATAAGCCTTGATATAGCTGTTTTGCATGGCATCTTCTATCTCGGCTTCATCTGTTAAATACCCTCTTATAACACGATATAATTTTTGATTATTTCGTCTAACCAAGATTTCGTAAAGTTCTTTTTCCCCTTTTAATATGCGGGTAACAAGTTCTTCTTCTTTTATTTTTTGCTTATTAAAATCGTTGATGTTTATGGCTTCCATGGTATGTCGTTTTTATTTAGATACCAAATTGATATTTAAGATACAAAATTTTGTAACCTTTTTTTAAAATTAGTATCAAAAGCTTATAACAAATTTATAAACACAAAAAAAAAGACGAGTATGAATACGAATGTGCATTTAGTAAAAAATCTGTTAAAATATACTTTTGGACTTGTGCCAATTGTTGCTGGGCTAGATAAATTCGCTAATATTTTAACAACTTGGAGCGACTATGTTTCAGATGGTCTTGCAGGAATGCTTCCTTTTGAGCCGGCTACTTTTATGATGCTTGTGGGTGTTGTAGAAATTGTAGCTGGTATTTTGGTACTTACTAAAACTAAAATTGGAGCTTATATTGTTTCAGTTTGGTTAACCTGTATTGCTTTAAGTCTACTTTTAAGCTGGACGTATGTAGATGTGGCTGTAAGAGATTTAGTGATGGCTATTGGAGCTTTTTCTTTAGCTAAATTATCGGAAAACGAACAAATTGGTCCAAGCAAAAAATAATTATATACAATGAAATTAAACGGAAATATATCAGATGTAAATACAGGTTTCTTAGAGCCTAGTAAGGAAAAAACCAGTTCTATTGAATATTCAAAAAAACCAATTTATAAAACATCGTTTGATTTAAGCGACTCGAAGAAAATTACGTTAATTTCAGAGAAGTTCAAGGATATTATGGAGATTCTTGGACTTGATTTAACAGATGATAGCTTGAAAGACACTCCAAAAAGAGTAGCAAAAATGTATGTAAATGAAGTCTTTAAAGGCTTAGACTTGAAAAACAAACCTCAGATAACCATATTTAAAAATAACTATGGTTATAAGACGCCTTTAATGGAATTACATATTCCGTTCACTTCGTTTTGCGAACATCATTTTGTGCCCATTCAAGGGGTGGCAAATATCGCTTACATCCCTGGGGATTATGTTGTGGGCCTCTCTAAAATCCACAGATTGGTCGATTTTTATGCCAGAAGACCACAAGTTCAAGAGCGATTGACCATGCAGATTTTTGAAGAATTAACTACAGCGCTTCAATGTAAAGATGTGGGCGTGGTTTTAAAAGCGAGCCATGAATGTATTTCCTGTCGAGGTGTTAATCATAAAGGTAGTGCTACGATAACCTCTGCAGTTTCAGGGTTTATAAAGGAAGACGGGCAAGTTATGTCGGTGTTATTCGATTTTAACTAATGGGTTTTTAAAAATATTTTGTTTATAGGAAACAATCAAATAGGTGCAAAAAAAACATCTCGTCCAAAATGTCTGGAGGAGATGTTTTTTTTAAGAGTTAAAAGAAAAACTATGCTTTTCCTTTATCGGCGCAACAAGCCATTTTGCAATCTTCTTTACATGCCATTTTTTTGTCGGCTGAAGCATCACTTGCATCTGCTTTTTTAGCACAGCATTCTTTTTGGCAATTTGCTTTTTCTTCAGCTGTTTTACCTTCGCAACAAGCTTGGTCGCAAGTTTTTATTTCACCAAAAGCATCTACAGCATGCATGTCTGTTACAGAATACATGTCGCCAGCCTTTTTAACTACTTCTTCTAACGAAGTTGGTGTAACTTTAGCTTCATCGTATTCTACCATAGCTAGTTTTTTGTCAAAATCTACAGTTGCCGATTTTACACCTTCCATTTTAGCCATTTTCTTTTCAATGCTTTTTGCACAACCCATAGCACAAGTCATTCCTTCGATAGTGAATTCTGCTTTGGCATAAGTAGCATTTGGATCTAAAGTAGCTGCTTCTTCAGTTGCTGTTTCAACTTCAACTGTTTTAATTTCTGGAGCTGTTTCGTTTTTACAAGCTGATACAAAAACCGTTAAAAGCACTAAGCCGATAATATTTTTTAATGTTGTCATTTTTATTTAAAAATTATTTTGATTACAAAAATAAGAATAAATAATATTTATCATATTAAAAATGAGAAATTTATGTGTAGAACATCAGACAATAAGTTAATACCTAAGAAATATCTAAAAAAACAGAAGTGCTTATTGATTTTAAGTTGAGATAAAAGGCATTTAATTGTGTTAAATGTAATATAATTTATTAAAAATTATGCTTTTAGTAAAATAATCACGAGATTTATTGAAATAAACCCAAAAGCATTAAAAATGAAAATATCATCTAAAATTTCTATTAAATATGGATTGATTACTGCTGGCTTGCTTATTGCCTATTTTTTAATATTAAGATTAATGGGATTGCATTACAATCCTTGGTTAAGGCTATCGAATGGGCTTTTCATGGCCTTTGGTATTTATATGGTTATAAAGCAGTATAAATTAATTTTGGGTGATGATTTTACCTATACCAATGGTTTTAAAACCGGCTTGATGACTGGTTTTTTGGCTACCTTTGTGTTTGCTTTGTTTATGGCTATTTATATGTTTCATTTAGATGTTGAATTTATGAATACCTTATTAAAAGAATGGTTTAAAGACTATAGCCATGGAGGAGGTATTTTGATTTTTATCATCTTAATTGAAGGGTTATCTTCTTCAACCATTCTAACCTTGACTTTTATGCAGATTTTTAAAATTAGTAAAAATGTTCCTCAAAAGAAATAAAACGTTTGTAATTTAATTAATTAGCAGTATATTTGCACCCGCTTTCCATTAGGCGAGCACATATATTTTAAACAAATTAATTAATAAACGTTACGCTATGTACGCAATTGTAGAGATAGCAGGGCATCAATTCAAAGTTGAAAAAGACCAAAGAGTCTTTGTTAATCGTTTAGCAACAGAAGAAGGTAAACAAGTGTCTTTTGACAATGTACTTCTTTTAGCTGATGGAGACAAAGTAACTGTAGGCGCCCCGGCTATAAACGGAGCTCAAGTAGGAGCCAAAGTTTTAAAGCACCTTAAAGGTGATAAAGTAATCGTTTTCAAAAAGAAAAGACGTAAAGGTTACCGTGTAAAAAACGGACACAGACAATCTTTAACTGAAATTCTTATTGAAAGCATTGTAGCTTCAGGAGCTAAACCAGCTGCTAAAGCTGAAAAGAAAGCTGCTCCAGCTAAAGAAGTAGCGCCAAAAGCTGATGCTCCAAAAGCAGAAGTTAAAAAGGCTGCTCCAAAAAAATCAACTGCAAAGGCGGACGATTTAAAGAAAATTGAAGGTGCTGGACCAAAAGCTGCTGAGGCTTTGGTAAATGCAGGATATGAAACTTTCGCTAAAGTAGCAAAGGCAACTCCTGAAGAATTAAGCACTGTTTTAACTGACGCTAGCTCAAGATTAGCTCATATAGTTACAGAAACTTGGCCAAAACAAGCTCAATTAGCTGCCGATGGTAAGTGGGATGAACTAAAAGAATTACAAGACAAATTAGACGGTGGAATTGAAAAGTAATTTTCATTTCATTTAAATATTAATTATATAAAACCTTAAGACAATGGCACATAAAAAAGGAGTCGGAAGTTCTAAAAACGGTAGAGATTCAGAATCGAATCGTTTAGGTGTAAAGATATTTGGTGGCCAAGCTGCAATAGCTGGTAACATTATCGTTAGACAAAGAGGTACTGCACATAAACCAGGTGATAATGTGTATGCTGGAAAAGACCATACTTTACATGCTAAAGTAGATGGCTTAGTGAAATTTACAAAGAAAAAAGATAATAAATCTTATGTTTCTGTAGAGCCTTTTGAGGCTTAAGAAACTATTTCTTTACTCAATTTAAAAACCCTTTCTGGAAACAGAGAGGGTTTTTGTTTTTAAAATAATCTATGGGTTTGTTGCTGTGTCTAGAAAAACTAATACATCCTTGATGCATCTTTGTAAGTCGGTTTTTATTTCTTTTTCCCAAAACCTAAATACCATATAATCCATATCATAAAGTTGTTGGCCGACTTCTTTGTCACGTTGCATATTTCTCTCTATTTTGGGTATCCAAAAATCCCGGTTACTTTTTAGGGATTGCTTTCTTTCCTCCCAATCATATCCATGCCAAAATTCTCCATCAATAAATATGGCCAATTTGTATTTTTGAATGGATATATCTGGTTTTTCGGGAAGCTTTTTGTTGTGTAGTCGATATCTAACCCCATGTTGCCACAAGGCTTTTCTAAACAATAATTCGGGCTTTGTGTTCTTGCCGTGAATGTTGCTCATTATTTTAGAACGCTTTTTGGTTGTATAAAATCCAGAAGCTTCATTAAATCGCAGGACTTTTATTTTCTCTTCTTTATATATCATAGAGTAACTGTAATATAAAGAATTTTAAATAAAAAATCCCAAACCGTCAAGTTTGGGATTTTCATATTAAGAGATTCCTATGTAAACAGGAATTTTTTAGTATCTATAGTACTCAGGTTTAAAAGGACCTTCAACTTCTACGCCAATATATTTAGCTTGATCTTCACGAAGCTCTGTTAATTCTACACCAATTTTCGCTAAGTGTAATTGAGCTACTTTTTCATCTAAATGCTTTGGTAACATATACACGTCATTCTCGTAAGCATCTTTGTTGGTCCAAAGTTCTATTTGAGCCAAGGTTTGATTTGTAAACGAGTTGCTCATTACAAAACTTGGATGCCCAGTAGCACAACCTAAATTAACTAATCGCCCTTGAGCTAAAATAATCACGTCTTTCCCATCAATTGTATATTTATCTACCTGTGGTTTAATCGTGTTTTTAGTATGTCCATGGGTTTTATTCAACCAAGCCATGTCAATTTCATTATCGAAATGTCCAATGTTACAAACAATGGTCTTGTCTTTCATAGCTTCAAAATGATGCCCTTGAACAATATCTTTATTTCCAGTTGTAGTAATTATTATATCAGCATTGGCAACAACAGTTTCTAGTTTTTTAACTTCAAAACCATCCATAGCCGCTTGTAATGCACAAATTGGATCGATTTCTGTAACAGTTACAATACTTCCGGCTCCTTTAAATGAGGCAGCTGTTCCTTTACCAACATCTCCATATCCACAAACAACTACGCGTTTTCCAGCCATCATAATGTCTGTTGCACGACGAACCGCATCAACAGCGCTCTCGCGACATCCGTATTTGTTATCGAATTTGGATTTTGTAACACTATCGTTTACATTAATTGCTGGCATTGGTAAGGTTCCTGCTTTTACACGTTCGTAAAGTCTGTGAACTCCAGTTGTGGTTTCTTCAGAAAGGCCATTAATTCCCGCAGCAAGTTCTGGATATTTATCTAGAACCATGTTGGTTAAATCGCCACCATCATCCAGAATCATGTTCAATGGTTTTCTGTCTTCTCCAAAAAACAGGGTTTGTTCAATACACCAATCAAACTCTTCTTCTGTCATGTCTTTCCATGCGTAAACAGCAGTTCCAGTTGCGGCAATTGCAGCAGCAGCTTGATCCTGAGTAGAGAAAATATTACAAGAACTCCAAGTAACTTCAGCGCCTAAAGCTTGTAGCGTTTCAATTAAAACAGCAGTTTGAATAGTCATGTGTAAACATCCCGCAATTCTAGCCCCTTTAAGAGGTTGAGAATTCTTGTATTCTTCACGAAGACTCATTAAACCTGGCATTTCTGCTTCAGCTAATTCCATTTCTTTTCTTCCCCATTCTGCAAGTGAGATATCTTTTACCTTATTTGGTACGTAAGCAACAGTTTTTGTATTCATTCTTTCTTAGTTTCTTTTGTTTTATTAAAGTCAACATTTTTGGTTTAGCACTTAAATTCGCTAAATTCGCTATATCAAAAACATTAATTTCGCCTTTGGAAGTGCAAAGATAACTAATAACTTTTAGAAAATTAAATGCCTCTTTATAAAACCTTAAGTCCTAATCCTCAAACTACTGTTAAAATCTGGAAGATTACAGAATCGTATGAGCATTTATTACAAGCAGTTACGCTTAAACCTGAAAACTTGGAACGTGTTTTAAGGATGAAAAGCGAATTGCACCAAAGAGGATTTTTAAGTGTAAGACATTTATTGGCAGAATTTGGTTATACAGATGCCGATTTGTACTATGATGAAAATGGGAAACCTCATTTAAAGGACGGAAAATTCATCTCTATTACACATTCTTTTACGTTTTCTGGGGTTATTGTTAGCGATTTTAAAGTGGGGATTGACATTGAAAAGCAACGAGATAAAATTGGTGTGATTGCTCATAAATTCATGGAATATGAGTTTCAATATTTAAAAAAAGAGGAAGCAGATTACATTAATAAACTAACAGTTATTTGGTGCGTTAAAGAATCGCTTTATAAGCTATTTGCTACTCCTGGCTTGAGTTTTTTACAACACACTTTAGTTATTCCATTTACTATAGAGGAAGCGTCAACAGTGGCTTGGATTGATTATCAAGATAAAAAATACAGGTTTAATACAGAGTTTTTCGAATTTGAAGGGTTTACCTGTGCTTACGCTCTACCTTCTTAATAAATAGGACTAGAGAAAACGTATAAAAAGATATTCGTGCATTCGTGGCTAAAAAGAAAACAATATATCAAAGCATTTTAAGATCCATTTCTAAAGGTGAAAAACTTTTAGCTGTTTTAATCGACCCCGACAAAATGAAGCCTGAAAGCTTAACCCATTTTTTTATTAAAGTTAATAAATCCACTGCTACTCATATTTTTGTGGGAGGAAGTACTGTGGACGAGTTTGCCACAGAAAAACTGGTTTTAGAAATTAAAAAACAAACCTCTTTACCAATCGTTATTTTTCCAGGAGATGTATCTCAAATTACGGATCAGGCAGATGCTTTGTTGTTTTTATCTTTAATTTCGGGTAGAAATCCGGAGTACCTCATTGGGAAGCAGGTAGCTTCTGTTTCAAAATTAAGAAAGACTGAATTGGAAGTTATTCCAACGGGATACCTATTAATTGAAAATGGCAAAGAAACAGCTGTTCAAAAGGTAACAGATACAAAACCGATGTCTAAAAGTAATATTCAGGAAATTGTTGACACAGCAAAAGCTGGCGAATTCTTAGGAATGAAATTAATATATCTGGAAGCTGGGAGTGGTGCTTTACAACCTATTGCTTCTGAAATTATAATAAAAACAAAAATAGATTTAGATATTCCTCTAATTGTTGGAGGAGGAATTAGAACAAAAAAGCAATTAGAGGAAGCCTATCATTCAGGAGCCGATTTAGTAGTTATTGGAACTGCTTTTGAAGATGATGATAGCTTTTTTGAGGAGCTAATGAAATAAAATAAAACACCCTTCTTCCTGTCTGTGTGGGCAATTGAGGGAATATAAATATATTATGAGAATATCAGTAGACTTAACCTTATCGCCTTTACAAGACGATTATGAGATTCATGTTATAAACTTTATAAAAGCCTTGAGAGATTCCAAATTCACAGTTTTGGAAAACCCGTTAAGCACTCAAATATTTGGAGATTATCATGAATTGATGCCTTTTTTAACAGCTCAAATCCACAAATCGTTCGAGGAACAAACAATATGTGTTTTAACCATGAAGGTTGTAAAAACAGATAGAAGCGACTATGAACCAAATTTTTAATTTTTTTTTCGAGCAATACGCAAGGTATCAAACCATCGATATTACTTTAGAGGTTATTGCCGTTATTTTTGGGTTTCTCTCAGTTTGGTTTTCTAAGCAAAACAATATTTTAGTCTTCCCAACTGGGCTTATTAGCACAAGTATTTTCGTGTATCTACTTTTAAAATGGGGATTATTAGGCGATATGATGATTAACGCCTATTATTTTATTATGAGTATTTATGGGTGGTATATTTGGACTAGAAAAGTGGATGCCACACATGTTACACCTATTTCATTTACAACTAAAAAGGAAAGAATAGTTAGTGTTTGGATTTTCTTCGCAACCTTATTATTTGTATTTATTGTCTACAACGTCTTTAATATGTGGACAAGTTGGGTGGCTTATGTAGATACTTTAACAACGGCCATTTTCTTTGTAGGGATGTGGCTTATGGCAAGGAAAAAAGTGGAAAATTGGATTTTTTGGATTATAGGCGATTTAATTTCAATTCCCTTATATTTCTATAAAGGGTTTACCTTTACCAGTTTACAATATTTAGGATTTACAGTAATTGCAATATTTGGATATCTAGCATGGAAGAAACACTTAAACAACAAGACAGCAACTGCCTGAAAGTAGTTTTATTTGGACCGGAATCTACTGGAAAAACTATTTTGGCCAAGCAATTAGCTGCACATTATAATACACTTTGGGTGCCCGAATTCTCAAGAAGTTATGCTGAGGAAAAATCAAAACACAATGAAGTTCTAACCAAAGACGACGTTTTGCCAATTGCTATTGGGCAAATGGCTTTGGAGAACTCCTTGGCAAAACAAGTTGAAAGCTTATTGATATGCGATACTAATCTACTGGAAACTAAGGTGTATAGCGAAGCATATTATAACGGTTATTCTCCTGAAATCTTAAACAAATACGCCAAGGAAAATAACTATAATCTTTATTTTTTAACTAATATTGATATTCCTTGGGAGGATGATGGAATTCGAGATAGACCCAACGAGCGAAAAAACATGTTTAATGCGTTTCAATCAACTTTAATTAAAAACAACATTCCCTATGTGTTATTGAAGGGTAGTTTGCCAAATAGGTTGGAAATCGCTATAAAACATATAGATAAATTAATAAAAAACAACTGAATGTTTTCAGATAAAGACATCAATCAAATTAAACAAAAGGGACTAACTGTTGAAAAAGTAAGTTCTCAAATCGAGCTATTTAAAACGGGCTTGCCTTTTGTAAATTTGCAATCTGCTGCAACTATTAACCATGGAATTTTAAAACTTTCAGATGAAGAGAAAGAAGCATTCATTCAATTGTTTGATGCTAAAAGAAACGAATATTCCATTCTAAAATTTGTACCAGCTTCTGGTGCAGCAACTAGAATGTTTAAATCGTTTTTTAGTTTTATAGAAGATTATAACCCCGATCAAGAAACTGTAAATGCATATATAAATAGGACCAAAGAAGCCTTACTGGCTGTGTTTTTTGTTGGTTTGGAAAAATTGCCTTTTTACAGAATTGTTTTAGATAAAATTGAAAAAATTTACCCAGAATACCATAGCTCTTCAACAGATAAACAGCGGTATATGTTTGTAAAAACCATGTTGGATGAAGATAAGTTAAATTATGGGTTTTTTCCAAAAGGCCTATTGCCATTTCATTTATATAAAGAGCATACGGCAACAGCTTTTGAAGAGCATTTGTTTGAAGCTGCATTATACGCTTCAGCCAATAATAAGGCTGTTTTACATTATACCATTTCCGAAAAATATAAAGATATTTTTGACGACGAATTTAAAAAAATCCAAACCATTGTAGAGCGGAAAACAAATACCAAATTCGAGATATCCTTCTCTTATCAAAAGGAAGCTACCGATACTATTGCCGTAACAGAATACAATGAGCCATTTAGAGCAGAAGATAATAGTTTGTTGTTTAGACCTTCTGGCCATGGCGCCTTACTTTCAAATTTAGGCGATTTGGATGCAGACATCATCTTTATTAAAAACATTGATAATGTGGTGGTTTTTAAATATGAAGATGAAGTTAGCGAATACAAAAAGATGTTAGCTGGAATCTTAATTCAACTTCAAGACAAAGCTTTTAGATATCTAAAAAAACTGGAATCCCAAGACATATCCCAAGCTGATTTAGTAGAGATTGCCAAGTTTTTAACAAATAAGATGAATGTGGTTATTTCTTCGGAATTTGAGAAATATGCCAACGAATATCAGATAAAATATTTAACAGAAAAGCTAAATAGACCTATTCGGGTTTGTGGGATGGTTAAAAACGAAGGAGAACCTGGAGGTGGTCCTTTTTGGGTAAAAGACGAAAGTGGTCAAGTTTCTTTACAAATTGTAGAATCTGCCCAAATTAGTAAAAAAGATAAAAAGCAAAAAGAGATTTTAAAAAATGCCACTCATTTTAATCCTGTAGACTTGGTTTGTGGTACTAAAGACTACAAAGGCAACCGTTTTGACTTAGAGCAGTTTGTGGACCATAAAACAGCATTTATAACCATGAAAACCAAAACGGGAAAAGATCTGAAAGCGCTTGAATTACCAGGGCTTTGGAATGGAAGTATGGCATATTGGAACACCATTTTTGTAGAAGTGCCATTGATAACTTTTAATCCGGTTAAAACAGTTACAGACTTATTAAAACCAACACATCAAGTAAAATAACATGTTTGATGCAGCTTTACTTATTTCTGAATTAAACTTCAAAGCCATTAGAAGTTCTGGAGCTGGCGGGCAGCATGTTAATAAAGTGTCGTCTAAAGTGGTTTTGAATTTCGATTTAACGAACTCTCAGGTTTTTTCTGAAGAACAACGTGCTTTATTGTTTAAAAACTTAGCAAACAGATTGACCACAGAGGGAGTGCTTATTTTACAAAGTGATGAGAGTAGGAGTCAGCATAAAAATAAAGAATTGGTAATAAAACGCTTTTTAGAGCTAATTAGACACAGCTTAAAACGTCCTAAAAAACGTAAACCAACTAAAGTTCCAAGAGCTGTTAAATTAAAACGCTTATCTAAAAAGAAGCAACAAGCTGATAAGAAAGCCAATAGGAGGCCTCCGGATATAAACTAAATATTTTCTCATTCTTTGTTGGAAATTCTTAACTGATAACTATCTTTGCAGCGTTCTCAAAAAGGGGTGCTTTTTTGATTGCCGATTTTAGGTTGCCGATTTCAATTTGATGAATTTAAAACATTCAAAAATTAAAAGTCCAAAATCAAAAATCTAAAATCTTTTAGGCTGAGATCATACCCAATGAACCTAGAACAGGTAATGCTGTTTAGGGAATCGAATGTTAAAAATATGTGCTGCCTTTAGCTTATCATATTTTAGACATTCATAAAATAATCATTTACTAACAAAGAATAATAACCTCTTTTTATTCGTATAAATTTATTTATCGAATGAAACTTTTATTCAACAACCTGTCATTCAAAACAAGGCAGAATTCTCAAATTTTTTTACTTTTTTTATTGGTCTCTTTTTCTACTTATTCACAAGAAAAACAACAAGATTCTACAAAGTTGGAAACCTTGGACGAAGTATTGGTTAAAGCCGTACGTGTTAACGCTACATCGCCCATTACACATTCTAATGTAACCAAGGAACAGCTGCAAGAACGGAATCTCGGGCAAGATTTACCCATTTTATTAAATTATTTACCTTCGGTAGTAACGACTTCAGACGCAGGAGCTGGTTTGGGTTATACAGGTATTCGTGTGCGTGGAATAAATGCACAGTCTACCAACGTAACCATTAATGGAATCCCTTATAATGATAGCGAATCTTTAGGGACTTTTTGGGTGAATTTAGGCGACTTTGCATCTTCTGTAGAAAGCCTGCAACTTCAACGTGGTGTGGGAACATCAACCAATGGATCTGGTGCTTTTGGAGCAAGTGTTAACGTGCTAACTGATGCTGTTTCGCAAGAAGCTTTTGGTGAAATAGCCAATAGTTTTGGAAGTTTTAATACGTGGAAACATACTGTAAAATTTAGTACAGGCTTGCTCAATGACCGTATAGAAATTGCAGGACGTTTATCGCAAATTAAATCCGATGGATATGTAGATAGAGCCTCTGCGGATATAAAGTCCTATTTTCTTCAAGCTACTTATATCGACGATAATACCATGATAAAAGCCATTACTTTTAGTGGAAAGGAAAAAACCTATCAGTCGTGGAATGGTATCGAAGATCCTTATATTCTAGAGCATGATAGAACCTTTAATTCTGCAGGAATGTATACGGATGAGAATGGAAATATTCAGTTTTACGACAATGAAATTGATAATTACCAACAAGATCATTATCAGTTTCATTGGAATGAACGTATCAACAACAAATGGTCCACCAATTTAGCTTTAAATTATACCCAAGGAAAAGGCTATTTTGAGCAATATAAGGAAGATCAGAAATTTTCAAATTATGGGTTTGAAGATGTAGAAATTGGCACAGAAACTATTACTAGAACAGATTTGATAAGACGTAGATGGCTGGACAATCAATTTTATGTTTTTAATGCGAATGCCAACTATAAAAATGCTCAGTTAGATGTCATTTTTGGAACTTCTTTAAGTTCGTATTCCGGAGATCATTTTGGTGAAATTATCTGGGCACAATACGCGAGCAATATGATGATAAGAGATCGTTACTACGACGGAAATGGTAAGAAAATAGATTTGAGTGCATTTGCAAAAGCTCAATACAGATTAAATGATCAGTTTAGTTTATACCTAGACTTGCAATCGCGATATGTTAATTATAAAACAACTGGAACCAATTCCGATGTGGCACCATTTATTGTAGATAAACATTTTAATTTCTTTAATCCAAAAGCAGGAATTACATATAGCTTAAACGATAATAATAATGTTTATTTCTCCTATGCCAGAGCGAATAGAGAGCCAAATAGAGACGATTTTGAAAGCAATCCTGATGTTAAGCCAGAGCAGTTAAACGATTTTGAATTGGGTTGGAGACATAAGTCTGATGCTTTTATCCTAAACACCAATTTATACTATATGTTATATAATGAGCAATTGGTGTTGACTGGAGCTATAAACGATAGCGGAAATCCTTTAAGAGATAACTCAGGAGAAAGCTATCGATTGGGATTGGAGGTTGATGCTGTTTTTAAATTGTCGGATAAATTTAGCATCCAACCAAATGTGGCATTAAGCACGAATAAAACGAAAGAAACAGTGGTTCCTTTAAATGGTGAACTGGTAGATCTTGGCTCCACAAACATTTCGTTTTCTCCAAACATTGTAGCCGGAAATGCTTTTGTGTTTAGACCGATGCAAGGTTTGCAAATGTCTTTATTAAGCAAGTTTGTAGGCGAGCAATACATGGGAAACACAGATACGGAAGCCTCTAAGCTTGATAGTTATTTTGTAAACGATTTTAATGTGATGTACGAAATTAAAACCAAATCTATTTTTAAAGCTATTGTAATCTCAGGCTTGGTAAATAATCTTTTTGGAGAGAAGTATAGTTCAAATGGGTTTTATTACACCTACGATGACGATTGGTCCGATCCGAATCAAATAACAACTATTGAAGGTGCTGGATATTATCCACAAGCAACTACTAACTTTTTATTGGGAGTAACCTTGAAGTTCTAATAGATTTTTGGAGAATTTGTAAAATGGAAAGGACATCCTTCAATTCCCTACAAGAACTTATAAAAACAAAACCGCCCGATTTTAAAATCGGGCGGTTTGTTATTAAACTACTTTAATAATATAGGTGTTTTTCTTTCCTTTATTAAGAATGATATATTTATTATTGATTAAGTCTTCGGAAGTTAATTGATAATTTTCGTCCACTTTTTCCTTGTTTACAGAAACAGCATTTTCTTTTAAAGCTCTCCTAGCTTCACTATTCGATGCTAAAAAGTTGGTTTTTGCAGCCAAAGCAGCAATCATATCCAAGCCGTCGTTGATGTCTGCTTTAGAAATTTCAGCTTGTGGCACACCTTCAAAAAGATCTAAAAAAGTAACTTCATCCAAGGTTTTAATGTCTTCTTTAAACGAGTCGCTAAAAAGAATGTTCGAAGCTTTTTCAGCATTTTCAAAATCTGTTTTAGAATGAACAAAGGTGGTTACTTCTTCTGCCAATCGTTTTTGAAGCAAACGCACATGTGGCATTTGTTTATGTTCTTCAATTAAAGCTTCAATAGTTTCTTTATCTAAAAAAGTAAATATTTTTATATACTTTTCAGCATCTTCATCGCTGGTATTTAGCCAAAACTGGTAAAATTTGTATACCGAGGTTTTATCGGTGTCTAGCCAAATATTTCCGCCTTCACTTTTTCCAAATTTAGAGCCATCTGCTTTGGTAATTAATGGACAAGTCATGGCAAAGGCCTTGGCTTCTTCACCCACATTCATTCGTCTTACCAATTCGGTTCCGGTAGTTATATTTCCCCATTGATCGCTACCTCCCATTTGTAACAGGCAATTGTAGTTTTTGTGTAAGTAGTAAAAATCGTAACCTTGAATCAGTTGATAAGTAAATTCAGTAAAAGACATACCCACACTGCCTTCTTCCCCAGAAAAACGCTTTTTAACAGAGTCTTTGGACATCATGTAGTTTACCGTAATTCGTTTTCCAACATCTCTAGCAAAATCGATGAATGAGAAATCCTTCATCCAATCGTAATTATTCACTAAAACAGGTGCGTTTTTAGCTTTAGAATCGAAGTTTAAAAAACGGGAAAGTACACGTTTAATACCTTCCACATTTTTATTTAAGGATTCTTCATTTAACAAGTTTCGCTCATCGCTTTTTCCAGATGGATCTCCAATCATTCCTGTAGCACCACCCACCAAAGCCATAGGTTTGTGACCTGCTTTTTCTAGATGAACCAATAAAATAATAGGCACCAAACTACCAATATGTAGAGAATCTGAAGTTGGATCGAAACCAATATATGCTGTCGTACTTTCCTTACTTAATTGTTCTTCGGTTCCCGGCATGATGTCGTGAACCATTCCTCTCCAGCGTAGATCTTCAACAAATTTATTGGTCATTATTTCTAGGTTTTAATTTTAAGTGGTAAAGATAAAAATCAATGAATAATTATAGCCTCTTTAAGGAATAATTCTTTACTTTAGTTTTATGATATTAGTTACTGGAGGCACGGGTTTGGTTGGATCGCACTTATTGTACGAATTAACACTGAAAAATGAATCTGTAAAGGCTATTTATAGAAATGAAGAAAAACTAGCTGTAGTAAAAAAAGTATTTTCGTATTACAGTGAAAATTCTGATGAATATTTCAACAAAATTGAATGGATTCAAGCTGACTTATTGGATATTCCATTGTTAACGGAAGCCTTTAAAAACGTGAGCCATGTGTACCATTGTGCTGCTTTTGTGTCTTTTGAACCCGATAAATACCACGAATTACGAAAAATTAATATTGAAGGAACTGCCAATATTGTTAACTTTTGTATTGCCAATAAAATTGAAAAACTTTGTTATGTAAGCTCTATTTCAACTCTAGGGAAAACTCCAAATAACACAGAAATAGATGAAAATACCCTTTGGAATCCGGATGCAGATAACAGCCTGTATGGCATTACAAAGTATGGTGCTGAAATGGAGGTCTGGAGAGGCACCCAGGAAGGTTTAGATGCTGTAATAGTCAATCCCGGAGTTATTATTGGACCAGGAATTTGGAAGTATGGTACAGGAAATATTTTTAAACGGGTTTATAAAGGTTTATCCTATTATACAGAAGGTACAACTGGATATGTAGATGTTTTTGATGTGGTTAATTGTATGATGAAGCTCATGGAAAGTTCTGTAAAAAATGAGCGTTTTGTTTTGGTGGCAGAGAATTGGTCGTATAAGGATTTTTTGACTGAGATTGCAACGGCTTTACAGGTAAAAGAACCAACTAAAAAAGCAACCCCTTTTCTTTTAAACATCGCTTGGAGATTAGATTGGCTAAATCATAAATTGAATGGAAAAAGACGAAGTTTAAGTAAGCAAATGGCAAACACGTTGGTTACCAATTCTTTTTATAATAGCAATAAAATTACAAGTCATTTAAATTATCAGTTTAAACCTCTCAACCAAAGTATAAAAGCCGTATCTAAACTGTTTTTAAAAGAACAGGGAGTTTAATTGTTGGACTTTTCGTTAAGAAATATCGTTTCTGAAATTTCTTTTTTTGGAAGCTTGGATTTTTTTATGGAATCTGCTTTTCTCTCTTCTGTTTTTTCTTTCTCTACAAGAATATTGTACTTGGTTTTAAGCTTTTTTAAACTGTCGTTAACTTTCTTAATAATGTCTTCATACTCTTTTAGATTATAAGTATAATACATATTGCTCGACATAAACTGAACACTATCTATTTGATACTTTTTATAAATATATTGATCTGGAACAAGTCCATTATTTTCCATAATGGTTTTGTTAACGCCTTTAGCCGAGTTCACTAAAGACACATCCAATAAAATATTTACCATTTTATCTTTAGATATTAAATCCTTTGGCTTTTTTGGTTTTCCCGGATTAGAGCAAGAGATTATTAAAGTAACTAATGTTAATGCAAATATGATTTTTTTCATTTTGTAAACCTTTATCTGTTAAACGTTAGTCTTCTTCCTTGTTTGGAGGCACTGACTTTTGAATTTTCATAGACCAATTCTCCATTTAAGATGGTATGTGTTACTCTAGATTTAAAGCTTGTTCCTTCAAAAGGAGACCAACCACATTTGTACAATATATTTTGTTTGTTTACGGTCCAAGGTTGGTTTAGATTAACAATAACAAGATCTGCAAAATAACCTTCTTTAATAAATCCGCGCTTTTCAATTTGAAATAATATGGCTGGATTATGACACATTTTTTCCACTATTTTTTCTAATGAAATTTTACCTTTATGGTGCGCCTCCAAAATGGCAACCAAAGCATGTTGTACTAATGGGCCGCCCGAAGGTGCTTTAGTATAAACTTGGTTTTTTTCCTCAAAAGTATGAGGAGCGTGGTCTGTAGCAAGTACATCTATTCTGCCATCTAATAACGCTTTCCAAAGCGCCTCTCTGTCCTTGGTTGATTTAACGGCTGGATTCCACTTAATTAAAGTGCCTTTGGTTTCGTAATCTTCTTCGCTAAACCACAAATGATGTACACAAACTTCAGCTGTAATTTTTTTATCTTTTAGAGGAATTTTCTTGGAGAAAAGTTTTGTTTCCAGTGCGGTCGACACATGAAAAACATGCAATCTAGCTCCTGTTTTCTTGGCTAATTCAATAGCTTTCGATGACGAAATATAACAAGCTTTATCACTTCTAATATGAGGGTGAAGCTTCATTGGAATATCGTCTCCATATTCTTTCTTATAAATCTCCAAATTTGCTTGGATGGTTGCTTCATCTTCACAATGCACAGAAATAATCATGTCTGTACTGGAAAATATTTTTTCCAAAACCACTGGATTATCCACCAACATATTTCCTGTTGATGAACCTAGAAACAATTTTAAACCCGCTACTTCTTTAGGGTTTACTTTTAATATTTCTTCCAGATTGTCGTTGGTGCCACCAAACATAAACGAATAGTTGGCATACGAGGTTTCTGAAGCAATTTTAAACTTCTCGTCCAGGGCTTCTATAGTGGTTGTTTGCGGATTGGTATTTGGCATTTCTATATAGGAAGTAATACCTCCCGCAATGGCCGCTTTCGATTCGGTTTCAATGGTTGCTTTTTGGGTTAGGCCTGGTTCTCTAAAATGTACTTGATCGTCGATAACTCCTGGAATTACATAGTTTCCTTCGGCATCAATTATCTTTACATCAGAAGATTTGGCACTAATGGAATTGGAGATTTCCTTTATTATATCGTTTTCAACAAGAATATCTCCTTCAAAAATCTGTCCTTCATTAACTATTCTTGCATTCTTAATCAGTATAGTTTTCATATTTATTTCGGATTGAAAATACTTTTTAACTTCATTTTAATAACTCCAAAAATTGCTTCGGAAATAATACTGCCACTCATTTTAGATTTTCCTTTGCGCCTATCGGTGAAAATCACAGGCACTTCTACAATTTGAAACTTTTTTAAATAGGCCTTAAACTTCATTTCTATTTGAAAGGCATAGCCAATAAACTCAATCTTATCCAGGTTAATGGTTTCTAAAACCTGTCTTTTGTAACATACAAAACCTGCTGTGGTATCTTCAATTTTCATTCGGGTTATAAATCTCACATATTTTGAAGCAAAATACGAAAGCAAGATTCGGCTCATAGGCCAATTAACCACATTAACTCCTTTTATATACCTAGAACCAATGGCTACATCTGCTTGATCTATATGGCAAGCGTTATAAAGTTTGATTAAATCGCTTGGATCATGCGAAAAATCGGCGTCCATTTCAAAAATATATTTATAATCCTTTTTTAAACACCATTTGAATCCAGCAATATAAGCGGTTCCTAATCCTGTTTTCTTTTCTCTCTCTAAAAGGAATAGTCTATCTTTAAATTCTAGTTTTAATTCCTTTACTTTTAGGGCAGTTAAATCAGGTGAATTATCGTCTACTACCAAGATGTTAAATGGCTTGTTTTGAGAGAATACGGCTTTTATAATCGCTTCTATATTCTCGATTTCATTATAGGTTGGAATAATGACAATGGCGTCGCTCATTAAATAGTATATAATTTCAACAAATGTAAACTATTTAAAAGAGATAGGTTTTTAAATATTTCTTAAAAACTTGAAATAAGTATGAATTTTTATAATAATTTTACCAAATGTTACGTCCTGCTTTCTCATACGATTTTTTCACTATAATAATTATAGTGAGCCTTGTATTTGTAGCTATTACCAAATTGTTATTTGAGAAGAGGTTCAATCATTTTGTGACTATTTTAATTAATTCAAGTTACTTAAAGATCTATTCTAAGGACCAACGATTTATAGATTTATTTGACAGTCTATTATTTGTTAATTTGCTTTTCTCGACCGCAATTTTCAGTTTTATTAGTTATTCTGTTCTCTTTGAACCTCTGGAAATTACAACTCCTTTTATTTTAAAGCTTTGTTTTGTGATTGGAGCATTCATTCTAATTAAAGTGCTGCTAGAAAGGGTTTTAGGAAGTCTCTTTAGTATAGATAATTTAATAGACAGGTATTTGTTTCAAAAAACCAGCTACAAAAATTTCTTGGGACTTATGTTAATTCCTGTTAATGTTATTTTATTGTATGGGATTAATCCAAATAAATCCATTATAATAACCGCTATTACCTTGTTATTGCTTATAAACATTATAGGTTTACTTACTTCGTACAAGTCGAATCTTAATTTAATTAAAAGAGATTTTTTCTATTTTATTTTATATCTTTGCGCACTTGAAATTGGGCCTTATGTGATTTTATATAAGGTTCTTATAGAAACCAAAGTTTAATACATACTAGCCTATGAAAGTGAAAACAATTTTAGTGTCTCAACCAGAACCTAAAATCGAAAATTCGCCTTACTTTGATCTTCAGGAAAAGCAAAAAGTTAAAATAGACTTTAGACCTTTTATTCATGTGGAAGGAGTTGATGCAAAGGATATAAGAATTCAGAAAGTCGATTTAAAAAATTACTCAGCCATAGTTTTAACCAGTAGGAATGCCGTGGATCATTTTTTTAGAGTTGCAGACGAAATGCGCTTTAAAGTGCCGGATACCATGAAGTATTTTTGCCAGTCGGAAGCTGTAGCTTACTACCTTCAAAAGTATGTGGTTTATAGAAAACGTAAAATATATGTTGGAAAACGTAATTTTGCCGAACTATCTCCTTTAATAAAGAAATATAAGGATGAAACTTTTTTATTGCCAACAACCGACAAGTTGAAATCTGAGGTTCCAGAAATTTTAAATGAATTAGGCATCGATTGGAAAATGGCCGTGTTTTACAAAACCGTAATTAGCGATTTATCTGATCTAGCTGATGTGTATTACGATATTTTAGTGTTTTTTAGTCCTTCTGGAATTGAT
Organism: Xanthomarina sp.; assembly: GCF_035306705.1. Lineage (GTDB taxonomy): Bacteria > Bacteroidota > Bacteroidia > Flavobacteriales > Flavobacteriaceae > Xanthomarina. The sequence continues at coordinate 38,085 of NZ_DATGNO010000096.1, read as the reverse complement.
TCTTTATTTCATAATTTTCCAGATTTCAAACAAAATAAAACGCGTATTGCTGTATTTGGAAATACAACCGTTAAGGCTGCTGAAGATAGAGGCTTAAGAGTCGATATTGCAGCTCCATCTCCAGATACACCTTCTATGACTATGGCTCTGGAAAAGTATATTAATGAAGCTAACAAAAAGAAATAACTTGTTATAAGTTTACAAAAAAAAGAGCAATTCTTAGAATTGCTCTTTTTTTTGTAAACTTAATTTTAGAACTACTTAACAATTAGTTTTTTAGTATCAACCCCATATTCCGATACAAATCTGGCTAAATAAATTCCTGTTGCTAGCCCAGAAACATCCATTAAATTTTCTCTTTGGTCCAAGTTTTTAGCTAAAATAAGCTTTCCAGTCATACTGTATACGTTTACAATCGCGTGATTGGCTTTAGTCGTAATATGCAATAGGCCATTTACAGGATTTGGATACATGTTAAATGTTACTTTATTCAGCTCTTCTATTGCCAACGACGGGCAATACGATTCAGGGATCTCTGGCAGGGTAGCACATTCAGCCTCATTTGAAGCAGGTAGTGTTATATCGTCAAAAATCCAATAGGCATGGTCCCATAAGTGAGGGTCAGAGGAGTCGTCAACATACAAGCACTTTAAACAGGGCGTGTAATCACCAACGTAGAAAACCATATTTGCACAGTTTCCATTTCGTAAATCTATAAAGGTAAGAGGATTGGTTTTAACATCAATATGATCTATAACTACATTTTGGGTTAAATCTAAACTAGCAATTTGATTGCCTCGAACATTTAAATTTTTCAGTGCTATATTAGTAGTTACATCTAAATAGAGTAGGTTGCAAAAAGTAAATTTCAATTTAGTAATATTAGCTAAGCCAGTCACGTTCACTGACGTCAAATTAGAACACCCCGTACCATCAACAATTTCTAACGAAGCACAACTAGTTAGATCAACACCGCTCATTCCTGTATTATAACTAAAGTTAAGTCCTGATATACTTGTGAAGGCTTCAATACCTGTTAAATCAGTTATTCCCTTGTTTATAACATTTAAGTTTCCAGTAAGATTATTAGCAACTGAAGTTAAAATCTGCCCATCTATTGGACCTGTATCAATTCCAAAATTTATTAAGGCTAGTTCGAAGTTCGCGTCTGGTACTGCGGTATATTGTGCATGTGCCAAGGAGTTAAAGGCAATACAAATTACCAGTAAGTACATAGTTTTTTTCATAATATTGGATCTTATATGTGTTTATATATTAATTAATATTTCTATATATAAATTTACTGTATTATGAAATCACAACAAAAAATATACTTTGTTATGTAGCAGACAATTGTACACTTTTATCCGTTTTTTATAAATGAAAAGATCCTTGTAAGGTTTTTTTGTAAATTAAATTACTGTTCTTTAGGTAGGTGTTCAGGAATTTATCAGGAATAAGATGCCACACTCCTTAAGATTTTTAAGCCTTAAACTTTTTCAGATTAAATCTACCTTAGATAACCAAATTGTTTACTGCTGTTTTGACCGTCCTTTTTAAAACTAGAACTGTATATGAAAAAGATGCTATATTCATTGGATAGCATCTTTTTTCAACTTGACTATAATGATAAACTTATTGAATAATTAATTTTTTAGTGTCCACTTGATTGTTGGAGGCAAATCTAGTTAGGTAAATGCCCGATGCCAGATTGGAGACATTTATAATGTTTTCTCCTTGGGCTAAGGTTTTGGATAGAACCATTTTCCCAGTAATATTATAGATGTTGATCGAAGAGTTGTTTGTTTTAGAAGATATATATAAATAATCATTTGTTGGGTTTGGATACATGTTATACGATAGGTTTTTAACCTCGGCGACGGAAATTGTTAAACAGACTCCTAGATCTTCGCAAAAACAACTATTGCTAGCAATAATCCATGAGGATATAACAGGAGTATTAATATCGTCGATAAGTATACATTCTAATCCGGGATTAAAATCGGAATTGAACCCAGGTATCGCAGGGTCAGTTCCCACGGGAATAACGTTGGCATTGTTTCCATTGCGCATATCCAAAAATGTTAGATGATTTGTTTTAACATCAACAAATGTTAATGCGGAATTTTGACTTAAGTCTAAACTAGAAATATAGTTATTTCTAATAATTAAAGTTTCTAGAGCAGCATTGGAGGACACATCTAAAGAAGTTAGGGCACTGTTTCTAAAATTAATTTCCGTTAAATTTATTAGATCTGAAACGTTTATTGAGGTCAAACCTGAACAGCCAATTCCCCTTACTACTTGTAAAGCGGTACAATTAGATAAATCTAAACTTGTAATCCCCGTATTCCAACTAATAATAAGCCCAGGAATATTTGTAAAGGCTTCAATGCCTGTTAAATCAGTAATTCCCTTATTGCTAATATTCAAGGTTACAGAATGTGCGTTAGCGGCAGCTGTTAATACTTGTCCATCTAAAATGGGATTGGTGTCAATTCCTGCATTTATTAACTGTTGTTCAAAATTAGTGTCTGGGACGGCCGTATATTGAGCGTAGCTAAAAGAGTAAATGGCAAAACAAAGAGCCATTAAATAAGTGGTTTTTTTCATTGTAATAATTGATATCTATTAATGAGATAAAATAAACATAATTATAGGTCAGCACCAAAAAAAAAGTCAGCTATATAGCTGACTTTCATGTAGTATGTCTAAATGTCTTATTTTACATTTGGAGCTCCTGCCATAATCTCATCGTTGGCAAATTCTTCAAATTTCTTAAAGTTTTCTCTAAAGGATTCCGATAACTTATAGGCTGCTTTATAATAGCCTTCATCGTTGTTCCAAGTTAATCTAGAGCTTAATACGTCGTCTGGAACTCCAGGACATGATTTAGGTTGTTTTAAACCAAAAACCGAGTGTGTTCTGTATGTTTCAGGAGTAACTTCGTCTAAATCGCCATTAAGAGCTGCAGCAATCATTGCTCTGGTGTATTTCAATTTAATTCTATTTCCAACACCATAAGGACCACCTGTCCATCCTGTGTTTATTAACCAGACGTTAACTCCGGTTTCCTTCATTTTGGCACTTAGCATTTCGGCGTATTTGGTTGGATGCAAAGGCATGAAAGGCGCTCCAAAACAAGCTGAAAAACTTGGTAAAGGCTCGTCTATTCCTGCTTCTGTTCCCGCTACTTTAGCTGTATAACCAGAAATAAAATGATAAGCGGCTTGTCCGGGCGTTAATTTTGAAATTGGAGGCAGAACTCCAAAAGCATCGGCTGTTAGGAAGAAAATGTTTTTAGGGTTTTCTCCTATAGAAGGCACTTGTATGTTATTGATATGATCTATTGGATAACTTACACGGGTGTTTTGGGTGATAGAAATATCGTCAAACTGAACGTTACCCTCTTTATCCATGATAACATTTTCCAGGATGGCTCCAGCTTTTATCGCATTGTAAATATCTGGTTCGTTCTCTTGAGATAAATTAATTACCTTTGCATAACAGCCTCCTTCAAAATTAAATACCTTATTATCTTCTGTCCAACCATGCTCGTCGTCACCAATTAATTTTCGAGATGGATCTGCAGAAAGTGTTGTTTTTCCTGTTCCCGAAAGACCAAAGAAAATGGCCGTATCGCCTTTTTCACCTACATTTGCACTACAGTGCATAGGTAAAGTGTTTTTGTTTACAGGCATGATGAAGTTTAAAGCAGAGAAAATCCCTTTTTTAATTTCTCCAGTATAACCTGTTCCACCAATTAGTACTATTTTTCTAGTAAAATCCAAAACAGCAAAATTATGTTGTCTGGTACCATCTAATTGCGGATCTGCCATAAATCCAGGTGCATTTATTAAGGTCCATTCTGGCTTATAGTTTTTTAATTCGTCTTCGGTAGGACGTAAAAACATGTTATAAGCAAACATGTTGCTCCATGGAGTTTCTGTAATAACACGAATGTTTAATTTGTGATTCTCGTCGGCACAAGCAAAGCTATCTCTAACAAAAACTTCTTTTTCAGATAAATAGGCAGTTACCCTGTCGTATAATTTCTGAAATTTATCCGATTCGAAAGGAATATTAATGTTTCCCCACCAAACCTTATCTTCAGTGATACTATCTTTTACTATAAAACGGTCTTTTGGCGACCTGCCTGTAAATTCCCCAGTATTTACAGCTAATGCTCCTGAAGATGCTTCTACACCTTGTCCTTTAGCTATTGTGCTGTCGTGAAGTTGTTTAGGAGTTAATTGATATTGTACTTTCGCATTTTTAATTCCATACGCTTCTAGAGAAATCGTATTGGATGCTTGGGTATGATCTACCATAATTATATTGTGTTGTTTAAAGTGCAAAATTATAATTTTATTTTGAAGTAAGCGCCTATTTTACAAATTATCAGCCTTGACTTTTAAAAAGCTTATTAACAATACCGTCCAAGATATAATTAACAACAATCCTCCAATGGGTGTTATAAAACCGATACTTTTAAAGTTAAAACTAGTAAGTTCGTTAGTTGCCAAGCCATAGATGGATCCAGAAAAAAACAAAAGACCAATTAGGACTAAATAAAAGATGCTTTTTTTAGATTTCTGACCGACATATGTGGAACTGCCTACAAATAACAATAAAATGGCATGGTACATTTGATATCTAACGCCAGTTTCAAAGGTTTGTTGTGCTTCTAAGGATATCAACTCTTTTAATCCATGAGCAGCAAAAGCACCTAAAATGATGCTCAAAATTCCTAAAAGAGCTGCTGTAATCAATATCTTTTTGTTCATAGAAAATAAGGTTATGGGTTTTAAAAACCCGCAGTATTTGTTACATTCGTAGCTGCAAAAATACTCAACTTATCTCATTATGCGAAAGATTTTAATTATTGGTGCAGGAAAATCTGCATCTTACCTTATAAAATACCTATTAAACAAATCAGAAGAAGAGAACTTACTTATTATTGTTGGTGATATCAATTTTCCAAATGCTAAAAAACTCATTGGAGATCATGAAAATGCCCAAGCAATCATTCTGGATGTTTTTAACAAACAATCTCGGGAGCAAGCCATTCAAAATGCGGACATTGTAGTTTCTATGTTGCCGGCAAGATTTCATATAGAAGTTGCCAAAGACTGTATTCGTTTTAATAAAAACATGGTTACAGCCTCTTATGTGAGTGACGAGATGCAAAATCTTGACAGAGCTGCTAAAGAAAAAGGCCTGATTTTTATGAATGAAATAGGGGTGGATCCAGGCGTAGACCATATGAGTGCCATGCACTTAATTGATAAAGTTAGGGATAAAGGAGGTGATATCATTTTATTCGAATCTTTTACCGGCGGATTAGTTGCTCCAGAAAGCGACAATAATTTATGGAACTATAAATTTACCTGGAACCCAAGAAACGTTGTGGTTGCAGGACAAGGTGGCGCTGCAAAATTCTTACAAGAAGGCACTTATAAATACATTCCTTATAACCGATTATTTAGAAGAACTGAGTTTTTAGACGTGGAGGGTTATGGCCGTTTTGAAGGCTATGCCAACAGAGATTCTTTAAAATACCAATCTGCTTACGGATTGGATCATGTAAAAACCCTTTATCGTGGTACGATACGGCGTGTAGGTTTTTCAAGAGCTTGGAACATGTTTGTACAATTAGGCATGACCGATGATAGCTATACTATTGACGATAGTGAAAACATGAGCTATCGCGATTTTGTTAATGCTTTTCTAGCTTACAGTCCTACAGATTCTGTGGAGCTTAAATTTAGACATGCCTTAAAAATTGATCAGGACGATATTGTTTGGGATAAACTGATGGAATTAGACCTGTTTAGCAGTAAAAAAATGGTTGAACTTAAAAGAGCAACTCCTGCACAAGTTCTTCAAAAAATATTAGAGGACAGCTGGACCCTGCAAGACCATGAAAAAGACATGATTGTGATGTATCATAAATTAGGTTACGAATTGGATGGCAAAAAATATCAAATAGATTCTACGATGGTTACTGTTGGCGAAGATAAAGTGTATACAGCCATGTCTAAAACAGTCGGCCTTCCAGTAGCCATTGCTACTTTAGCTATTTTAAATGAAAAAATAGTAACACCAGGAGTGCAAATTCCTATTACCAAAGAAGTTTACGAACCTATTTTGAAAGAATTGGAATCTTACGACATTGTTTTTACTGAAACCAAAGTTCCTTATTTAGGATATAATCCTTTAAATTTATAAGTTGAAAGTTGTCAATCAAAATATTGAAATAGACGGAATCGATAAAGCCATCCTTCGCGCTTTAATGAACGATGCCAGAACCCCTATTCTGGAAATTGCCAGACAGGTTGGAATATCTGGTGCTGCCATTCATCAGCGTTTGAGGAAGCTTGAAAAATCTGGAATTATTTCTGGTTCTAAATTTGTTATCAACCCCAAGGTATTAGGGTATACAACCATGGCTTTTATTGGTATTTATTTAGATAAGGCCATGAGCAATCCAGAAGCCGTAAAACAACTTAAAAAGATTCCTGAAGTTTTAGAATGTCATTACACAACAGGAAACTGGAGCATTTTTATTAAAATACTTTGTAAAGACAACGAGCATTTAATGCAATTATTAAATAAGGACATCCAATCTATTGAAGGTGTTTCTAGAACGGAAACCTTTATTTCTTTAAATCAGCAAATAGATAGACAGATTGAAATCTAAAAACAAATAATACATATTAAAACGATAATTAAACTTATTTCACGCATATATATTACATAAATCTCGTATTTATGTGAATGCATAAAACAAACCCAAATCAACTTATATAACACAAATGTATTTTTTTAAACAATACACTTGTGTTTCACACGTAACCTAACTCTTAAAATATGAAAAACTTACACTTTATTGCACTCTTTTTATTAGCTATTAGTACCCTGTCATGTAATAGTGACGACGATTCTGGCAGCGACAATTCTCCAGCACAAGAAGCAGCATTCCAAGCCGAAATTAATGGAGGCACTTATTCGAACTATGCTTTTATAGTAGGAATTTATAATATTACGAAAGGAACAAATGGCAATACTTTAAGCATCGATATTGCAGATAGTCATGGCGAATTGGTCACTTTATTTTTAAATGGAACTGGTGGTTTTGGTAGTGGTACTGTTAAGGAGATGGGAAATATAGATTCGGATAACTTTACTAATTATATTTTGATTAGACAGAAACAACCATCAATTTCTTATTATTCTTCAAGTGGTCAGGTTACAATTACTAATAATAGAGAACACCCAGAAAAACCTGGGCATCGTTTAATTTCAGGTAATTTTAGCATGACTGCCGCATCTGTAGATGGCAACCATACCACATCCATGTCGGGATCCTTTACAGAATTGGAATATCAAGATTAACTTTACAAAGACATCTCTATAATACGTAACCTATAGAAATCGAAGTCATTTAAATAAATTACTTGTAAAAGCTTCTGAAAACTCAGAAGCTTTTTGCTTTTCGTTACGGCTCTACCCAATTAGAATAGGTGTTTCAAATAAATAGATGTCGATATAAAGTCGGCATATAATCGATATATAGACGGTATAATCACGACTTAGCTATTGGGAAGGAATAGATTTAACAAGAAGCTGAGAGGTGATAAACACGCATAAAAAAACCTTCAACGTCAAGATGCTGAAGGTTTTTTCTATTTTGAAAAGCTTATTAATCTCTAGACATAAAAATACTCAAGACATACCAGAACAATAGCATTAACGAAGCAAACAAGCCCAAAGCGGCTGGAATATAATCTTCTGTACTATATTTATTTACCAAATTAGAGGTTTGATACAAAATAGAACCCCCAGCCAATAAACACATACCTACAGAAAACCACAGTCCTAAATTAAAACCAAATAGGGTTCCTGCTATAATTAAACCAATCGCAATAAAAAAGCCAATGGTCAATCCTGTTCTTAAAAATGAAAAGTCTTTTTTAGTGACAAAAACGACGGCCGATAACCCGGTAAACAAAGCTAAGGTTACAATGGCTGCTTGATTTAAAATCTCTGGACCAGAATCCATATAATAAGCCGCAATATAAATTAAAGGCACAAAAATAAAAGCTTCGGCTAATATGTATAGGCCAAAGGCTAGATATTGTTTGTTTTTATCGGGCGATTTCATCGTCATTTTTTCAGCATAATTGGTAATAAACATAAAACCTCCTAACATGATGAGCCATCTATAACCTTCTGTCATCGAAAGCGCAAAACTCACAATGGTTTCACTTTGAAGCAATAGATATTCAAATAAAATAAATATCAAAACGCCTCCTGCCACATGCGCGTAGGTGTTTTTGTAAAAAGCAACCCTGTCCGTTTCAGAAAGTGTACTCAATAGAACTCTGGTTTCAGTGGGTGGTAATGGGTTTTGGGAATGATTCTCCATAAATCGTGTTTTTAGTTTGTTAAATGTAATAAAAAAAATAAACCGAACACTTCATAAAAAGTATTCGGTTTAAAAATAGGTATTTTAAAACTTAGTCCCTGCTGCCGCCGAACACTTGTAGAGCCCAATATAATAAGGAAGCTAAAGCGCCAATGGCTGCTACTAAATAAGTTCTTGCTGCCCATTTTAAGGCATCTTCCGATCCTTTATATTCTTCAGGAGTTACTATGTTTTTTGCTTTTAACCAAGCTAAAGCTCTATTGCTGGCATCGTATTCTACAGGAAGTGTAATAAAGCTGAAAATAGTGGCCATTCCCATAAAAATAACCCCCAAAACAGCTACGTACCAACCTAAACCGATACCTGCAGCTCCACCTAAAATCAAGCCCCCAATAATTAGCCATTGAGACATGCCAGAAGTTACGCTTACCATAGGCACCAACGTGGAACGCATGGTTAACCAACTATAAGCTTGGGCATGTTGCACAGCGTGACCACATTCGTGGGCTGCCACTGCTGCCGAAGCCGCATTTCTTTGACTATAAACAGACTCACTTAAGTTAACCGTTTTGTTTTTTGGATTGTAATGATCCGTAAGTTGTCCAGGAGTTGAAATAACTTCCACATCATAAATGCCGTTATCCGAAAGCATTTTCTCAGCAATTTCTTTGCCGCTCATGCCATTTCTTAATTGTACTTTAGAATAGAAGGCGAATTTCTTTTTCAATTTATTGCTCACTAACCAACTTACAAGCGCGATGGCTCCAATTAATATATAATATCCAATCATTTTTATTCTGTTTTTAAAAGATAAAGTTATATGACATATTGCAAATAGTACGCCAAATGTATGTTAAGAAATTTTGTCATAGATAAAATGTCATTGTTTAATTTATTAACCAATTAGCCATTTAAGATGCATGATTACTATCAAGTAATATCAGGTTTTCTGACTAACTTTTTTGTGATGAACCATCTCTAGATTATGACCTGTCATTTTTTATGATGGGATTCCTGCGTTCGCAGGAATTCTACCCAACAATATTCACAATCTTTCCAGGAACTATAATCACTTTTTTAGGTTCACGACCTTGTAATTGTTCTTTGGTTTTTTCGTGGGACATAACCATTTTTTCAATATCCTCTTTACTCATATCCATTGGTATTTCTAAAGTAAAACGCATTTTACCGTTGAAAGAAATGGGATAGTTTTTAGAGCTTTCTACCAAATGACTCGCATCAAAAACTGGAAAAGTAGCTGTTGATATAGACTTATTATTTCCTAATTGATGCCATAATTCCTCTGCAATATGTGGTGCATAAGGCGACAATAAAATCAATAAAGGTTCTAGTACTTCTTTACTGGTACATTTTTGAGCAGTTAATTCATTCACTGCAATCATAAAGGTAGAAACTGAGGTATTAAAAGAAAAACTCTCAATGTCTTCTTCTACTTTTTTTATGGTTTTATGAAGTGTTTTGAAAGCCTCCCCTAAGTCTTCCGAAGGAGAGGAATTAGCAACGTAAAAACTGCCGTTTTCACCTTGATGGTATAATTTCCATAATTTTTTAAGAAAGCCATGTACACCCGATATTCCAGCGGTATTCCATGGTTTGTATTGTTCTAATGGTCCAAGAAACATTTCGTAGAGACGTAAACTGTCTGCGCCATATTGCTCACAAATACTATCCGGATTAACCACGTTGTATTTGGATTTTGACATTTTTTCGACTTCGCGACCTACTTTATATACATCGTTTTCTCCTTCAATTATCTTTCCGTTCTCTCCTATAAAAATGGCGTCTTTATAATCTTCTCCAAATTCTCCATCGGTCTTTAAACCATCTATGTCTAATTCATCAGATGCATTAACATATTCCACTTTTACATGAATTGGCAAGGGTACAACTATTACATTCTCTAATTTATCTGCATTTGGTAATCCTGCTATTTTAGCAAGTTTGCCTTTTAGCTCTATCAGGTATTCTTTATTCGAAGCTAAATCTCCTTTAGAGATGAATTCTGAATGAGAAATATAGATGTTTTTTAATTTTTTAATTACTGGGCCCAATGTTTTTTCATCTTCTTTCGGATGGGCAAACATATAGCTCAAGCGATAAACAAAAGCGCTCGTTCCCAAAATCATCCCTTGGTTTATCAACTTTTTAAAAGGTTCTCCAACATGAACAAAGCCTCTATCTTTCATGAATTTTACCCAAAAACGCGAGTATAATAAATGTCCTGTAGCGTGTTCACTTCCTCCAATATATAAATCGACATTCTCCCAATATTTAAGTGCTTCTTCACTTGCAAATTCTTGGTCATTATTGGCGTCCATATATCTAAAGAAATACCAAGAACTTCCGGCCCAACCTGGCATGGTATTGAGTTCTAAAGGAAATACAGTGGTATTGTTTATCTTCGTGTTAGCAACCACAGCATTGGTTTCTGTACACCAGGCCCAAACATCTGCTCGTCCTAAAGGTGGCTCACCAGTTTCGGTTGGTAAATATTTTTCTACGTCTGGTAAACGAATAGGCAGATGTGCTTTATCAATCATTTGTGGCATACCATTTACGTAATAGACTGGAAATGGTTCTCCCCAATAACGCTGTCTGGAAAACACCGCATCACGCAATCTGTAATTGGTCTTGCCTTCGCCTTGCCCTAAGTTTTCTAATTCAAAAATAGCACGTTTGGTGGCTTCTTTATAAGTCATGCCATTTAGGAAGTCTGAATTGGCAATCACCGTATTTTCTTTGTCTGAAAAAGCTTCTTTAGAAATATCTACGCCTTCAAAAATATTGGGAATAGGAATATTAAAATGTTTGGCAAAGTCGTAATCACGTTGATCACCACAAGGCACAGACATGACAGCTCCAGTTCCGTAACCAGCTAATACGTAATCGCCAATCCAAATTGGAATAGGTTCTTTACTAAACAGATGTTCGGCATAAGCCCCTGTAAATACACCCGAAATGGTTTTTACATCGGCCATTCTATCGCGTTCGCTACGTTTTGCAGTGGCTTGGATATAAGCTTCTACTTCGGCTTTTTGTTCTGGAGTGGTTATTTTAGAAACTAAATCGTGTTCAGGCGCCAAGGTCATAAATGAAACCCCAAAAATGGTATCAGGTCTCGTTGTAAACACTTCAATGATTTCGTCGTGATTATTTACTTGAAAAGATACGGAAGCACCTACCGATTTACCAATCCAATTTCTCTGACTTTCTTTTAAAGAATCCGTCCAATCAATGGTATCTAAACCTTGCAACAATCTTTCAGCATAGGCTGAAATTCGCATAGACCATTGAGTCATTTTTTTTCTAATTACCGAATGACCGCCACGTTCTGAAACGCCATTGACAATTTCGTCGTTGGCCAAAACAGTTCCTAAAGCTGGACACCAATTGACTTCAGTTTTTGCTAAATAGGTTAATCTATATTTTAAAAGAATTTCCTGTTGTTGTTCTGAAGAAAAACCGTTCCAAGCTTCAGCTGTGAAGGCTTCAATATGATCATCGCAAACGGCGTTTACGTGGGCGTTTCCTTCCGAAGAAAACTTAGAGATTAAGGTGTTAATATGTTCTGCTTTATTAGAATCGGTGTTATACCAAGACTCGAATAATTGAATGAATATCCATTGGGTCCATTTGTAATAATTAGGATCGGAGGTTCGTACTTCGCGGCTCCAATCGAAAGAAAAACCAATTTGATCTAATTGTCTTCTATAGGTTTTGATGTTCTCTTCGGTAGTAAGCGCAGGATGTTGTCCTGTTTGAATGGCATACTGTTCTGCTGGCAATCCAAAACTATCATATCCTTGCGGATGCAACACATTAAAACCTTTATGACGTTTGTAGCGCGCATAAATATCGGAAGCAATATAGCCTAGTGGATGCCCAACATGCAAGCCTGCTCCACTTGGATAAGGGAACATATCTAGTACGTAGTATTTAGGTTTGTCGCTATTGTTTTCGGCATGAAACGTTTTGTTTTCTGCCCAATATTTTTGCCACTTGGCTTCAATGTCGTTGAAATGGTAATTCATATTCAGTTTTTTACGTCATTTTTTGTTCGCAAAGCCTTAAATACGCAAAGAAATAGATTTAAAATTGCTTTGCGACTTAGCGTCTTTGCGAGAATAATTGGATAGACGCCTAATTTAATGCGCAAATTTAAACTTATTATAAGAATATTGAAAGTTTAAACGTTTTAAACCACAAGAGAATAGAATTCTTTTATATTTTTACATCATTAACAAAACATCTATGAGTTCATCTTTTGAAAATTATCAAAAACGCAGATTGATATCCTCTTATTTTTCGGTGGTATTAAGCATTGCTTTAGTCTTGTTTTTATTGGGTTTGCTTGGCTTGTTGATTTTGAATGCCAAAAAAGTGTCCGATCATTTTAAAGAACAAGTGGTCGTTACCATTTATCTAAAAGAACTTGCTAAAGACGTGGAGATTAAACAGCTTGAAAAAAGCTTGGCGCTTTCAGAATATGTAAAATCTACCGAGTTTGTATCCAAAGAACAGGCTGCAGAATCTATGAAGGCGGAAAACGGAGAGGATTTTATGGACTTTCTTGGGTATAATCCCTTACAAAATTCCATTGATGTGCATTTAAAAGCCGATTTTGTTACTTCGGAACATTTAGAAACCATTAAAGAAGAAGCGCTTTCTAAAAATTTCGTGGATGAAGTTAGATATGATAACGACTTGGTGACTTTAATGAACAATAACGTAAAGAAAATTAGTTTTTGGGTCCTGGTATTAAGCGGTGTTTTTACCCTAATTGCTGTGCTGCTAATTAATAGTTCCATCAGATTGTCTGTTTACTCCAAGCGTTTCACGATTAAAACCATGCAAATGGTGGGGGCAACAAAACAATTTATTAGACGACCTTTTGTGTGGAAAAGTGTGCGTTTAGGAATTGTTGGAGCCTTTGTAGCCTTAGTTGGTGTAGCCATTGTGCTCTATTATTTAAATGAAACATTCCCGGAATTAAACTTATTGCAAAGTCCCGTTTTAATTGGTGTTTTGTTTGTTGGAATCTTTTTATTGGGCATTGTTATTACTTGGATCAGTACGTTTATTGCTACACAACGTTTCTTGAATTTAAAAACAGATCAACTTTATTATTAATTCAAAATTCAAGGATTAAAGTTTCGAATGGGAACGAAGTATCAACCATTTTTAGAAACTGTTAACGTTAAAGTTTAAATAAAACTGTTACTTTGCAGCTTCTAATTTTATGGAGTTAAATTAAAAATCATGGGAGAAAAAAAACGTAAGGAACACGTAGGAAATACCTTTGTCTTCGGAAAGAAAAACTATAAATTCATGCTTATTGGACTTGCGTTTATAGCTGTTGGTTTTATTTTAATGTCCGGTGGAGGAAGTGACGACCCAAATGTTTTTAGCCCAGATATCTTTAGTTTTAGACGCATTAGGTTGGCTCCAACTTTGGTCCTTATTGGTTTTGGAATTCAAGTCTATGCTATTTTATTGAAATCCAAGAAAGACGAAAATTCAAAACAATAATTTCAAAGACTTACTATATCTCATCAAATTCTTTTAAAAATAGAGTTTGCTACCTAACTATCGACTTTTTTATACATGGATTTATTAGACGCTATTATTCTCGCAATTATTGAAGGAATTACCGAGTATTTACCAGTATCTTCAACAGGACACATGATAATTGCCTCGTCGTTTATGGATATTGCAAGCGAACCTTTCACCAAACTTTTTACCATAGTCATTCAACTAGGCGCCATTTTAGCCGTTGTGGTTTTATATTGGAAACGCTTTTTTCAAAGTCTCGATTTTTACTTCAAATTATTAGTGGCCTTTATTCCAGCAGTTATTCTTGGTCTGTTATTAAATGATGTGATTGACGATCTTTTGGAAAGTCCGTTAACAGTTGCCATTTCTTTAATTATTGGAGGTTTTATCTTGTTAAAAGTGGACGATTGGTTTGCTTCAAATGAAATAGAAGATAAAGAAAATCCTACGGCTCATACAGAAATTAGTTATGCCACAGCCTTAAAAATTGGATTTTTTCAGTGTTTGGCCATGATTCCTGGAACTTCTAGAAGTGGGGCATCCATTGTGGGAGGGATGACTCAAAAATTAAACAGAAAAACAGCTGCGGAGTTTTCATTTTTCCTAGCAGTGCCTACCATGTTTGGCGCTACTGCAAAAAAACTATACGATTATTACCAAGCTGGATTTGAATTAAATAGCGACCAGATTAATTATTTAATTCTTGGAAACGTGATTGCTTTTGTGGTTTCTTTAATTGCAATTAAATCGTTTATAGATTATTTAAGTAAAAAAGGATTTAAGATTTTTGGCTATTATAGAATTGTGTTAGGTGTCGCCTTATTTGTTATCCATTACTTTATTTATAGCCTAACAACCATTTAAATGCACACAGCCGAAGACTATCTTTCCGGACAAGTTTTATTAATAGACAAACCCTTAAATTGGACATCCTTTCAGGCAGTGAATAAGCTTCGTTGGGAAATACGTCACGCCTTCAACATTAAAAAAATTAAAGTTGGTCATGCAGGTACTTTAGATCCACTTGCTACAGGATTATTAATTATTTGTACGGGAAAAATGACCAAGCAAATAGATACCTTTCAAGGACAAGACAAAGAATATACAGGAACGCTTGTTTTAGGAAGCACGACGCCTTCATTCGATTTGGAGACCGAGATAAACGAAACGTTTCCCACAGCACATATTACAGAAAAAAACATTCACGAAGCTACCCAGCAATTTATTGGCGAGATTGACCAATATCCTCCAGTTTTTTCAGCCATTAAAAAAGATGGAAAACGCTTATATGAATTTGCTAGAGCAGGGGAGGATGTTGAAATAAAATCAAGAAAGATTTCTATTTCAGAGTTTGAAATTACAGGTATTGATAAAAACGAAGTTCATTTTAGAGTGGTTTGTAGTAAAGGCACGTATATACGTTCTTTAGCAAACGATTTTGGGAAGGTATTGAACTCTGGCTCTCATTTATCAGCTCTAAGACGTACAAAGATTGGCAATTTTCATGTAGATAATGCCTGGAGTCCAGAAGCTTTTATCGAAAGCCTAACAACCAAATAATGCTATTTTTCGTATATTAGTCACATGAGGTATAAGCACTTAATTCCAACAATAGATTTGTCTCATATCATAGACAAAATATTGAACATAACAGACAAGCAAAAGGCGCTTTTAATTACTTGCTTGTTTGCTGGAACTGTTGTGCTTACCTTATTCAGTTTTCATATTAAAAAACAAAATGAATTAATATCGGAAAGCTATTATTTATTAGAACCCGAAGAGCCAAAAACTCCTGAAGAACTTGAAGCCGAAAAATTGGCCGAGACTGAAGCTGTTGAAAAACAAACTTCTGAAACTAATAAAGCTTATAACGAAACCCAGGATTATAAGACCTTCGCACAAGCCTATCAGCCTATAGCGCCGCCACAAGATTATGTGCCAACTCCTTCAGAGAATCTTTCGGAAAACGAAACTTCTGAGCCTAGTTCTGCAAATGCTTCCTCAGAAATTGATGAGGATGTGATGTCTTCTTACAGTAACGTAAACGAGATTTTAAACAGAAGCAAACCAAGCGCTAGCAGCCAATCTGTTAATAAAAAAAGTAGCATGCACTATTCCTTGGTTAACAGAACGCATGAATATTTGCCCACGCCTATTTACTTATGTGAAGAAGGTGGAAAAATAATTATCAATATCACGGTAAATGCTTCTGGTTTGGTTACAAATGCCATTGTAAATGCTGCCTCTTCAACTTCTAAAAATGAATGCTTAAAAGAGCATGCCTTAAACTATGCCAAAGATGCTAGATTTAGTACGGATGCTTCAAAACCTTCACAAATTGGTACGATTACCTTTTATTTTGAAGGGAAACAATAGAGAAAATCTTCAACAGCTTATTTTTTAGATAAAACGATAGAAGCACTTCGTGAAATTATTTTAGGTCTTACAAAATCATTGGTTTTCTAATTTCACCTGAGCTAAAACTATCTGAATAGACAGTCCAGACCACTCAAAACCCCACCTGAACGCATTCGGGCAGGGCAAAGTAATTTAAAAATCCTTTGGTAGGGCCTTCGGGGAATAATTTTGATTACACTGAAACCGTGAGCAGATTCATTAAATCGCTAATCACGCTTTGACCTTTGTCTTTATTATACCATTGTTGCAATTGCTCCTTAATCTCTGGAGTAACCTCTTTATGCTTCGCCATATAATCTGAAACTAATTTTGTGGCTTCCGCAGGTCTTGGACCAAACGAATGAATCACGTTTTTGGTGGCGTCGTCTATGATAATCAACTTAGGAATAGACTTTCCGCCATTGGTTAAAAACTTATTCATTAAAGCTTCGTTTTCATCACGAAGCACCACTCTAAAGTTGATGTTTTCGTTTAATTCCGCCATTTTATTAAATACAGGAATTACATGGGCAGCATCGCCACACCAGCTTTCAGAAAGCACCAACCACGTTTGTTTGGCGTCTAAATTGTTGAGGTCTTCTTTGGTGTTGTCTGATACCTTTAGGGTTTTATCCCAACGTCTCATACGTTGATCGTTTAACTTGGTATATTCTACCATGTCTGGGCTTTTATCACTTCCAGTGGTTGATTCGTTTTCCACCAACTGTGTCATTAATTCCCGGTATTCTTGGTAAGATAGGCTCTTAGCCAAACTATCTTTTATTATTTGATCCATAGTTTTTAAATATATACTTGCAAAAATAAGAGGTTCCTCTTATTTGAGTTATGATTTATGTCATATCTATGTCTATCTTTATGGTAGAAACTTACAATTATTAAAACTTATGGAAAAACATAGATGTGGTTGGTGTGTTGGAGACGATTTATATGAAGCCTATCACGACCTAGAATGGGGTGTTCCAGTTAAAGATGATGCCATTTTGTTTGAATTTTTAATCCTTGAGACGTTTCAAGCAGGTTTAAGCTGGATTACCATTTTGCGTAAACGTGAAAATTTCAAGAAGGCTTTTGATAATTTTGATTATAGGAAAATAGCTAATTACAAGCAGGACAAGATTGATAGCCTTTTGCAAGATGCCGGCATTATTAGAAACAAGTTGAAGGTGAACTCAGCGGTTACAAATGCCAAATTATTTATGGAAATCCAGGAAGAGTTTGGTAGTTTTAGTAATTACGTATGGAGGTTTGTGGATGGAAAACCTATAAAAAATGAAGTAGTAAATTATAAAGAAGTTCCAGCAACCACCAAGGAATCGGATGCGTTGAGCAAGGATTTAAAAAAACGAGGGTTTAAGTTTGTTGGCTCCACGGTTATGTATGCACACATGCAGGCTACAGGCATGGTAAACGACCATGAAGTTGGATGTTTTAGATATGGGGAAGTTGGTAATAATTATTGATTGACTATTAACTATTGACGATTGTTGATTGACAAATTAAGGATTGATGTGTTTTAAAAAAGTGGCTCTAGACATGTTCTCTGCTCCCAAACTTGCCAAATGGTTTGTATAAACCTGACAGTCTATTAATTTATAATTTGTGTTTTGAATGAAGCTGATAAATCCAGCTTTGCTGGCATTACTGACTTTTGTAAACATGCTTTCTCCACAAAACACCCCATTGTCTAGATCGACCCCATAAAAACCTGCAACTAAATTATCGTCTTGCCAAACCTCTATAGATTTTGCCAAGCCTTGCTCATGTAATTTAATATAACCATCAATCATGCTAGTGGTAATCCAAGTGCCTGGTTGACCTTCTCTTTTTGCTTTTGAGCATTCGGTAATGACCGTTTTAAAATCTTGGTTTATGGTTACTGTAAAATCGCAATTCCTTAAAACTTGTTTCATGCTTTTAGACACTTTTAATTTCTCTGGAAAAAGTACAAATCTAGGATCTGGAGACCACCATAAAATGGGTTGCCCAGTTTCAAACCAAGGAAAAACACCACTTTTGTATGCCAGAACCAATCGTTCTACAGAAAGGTCGCCACCAACAGCCAGCAAGCCGTCAGGATCTGCTTCATGGACTTCTGGGAAGCTCAATTTTGATGTTAAGTAGGATATCATATGTTCGTGCGATAAAAAAACCCCAACGTTTTCACATTGAGGCTAAATATATAAGTTTTCACATTCTTAAGAATGTCAACTATTACCTAAAATGGTAAATCGTCGTGATCTTCTTCATTTAAATCGTTAGCTGGCTCAAAAGCATCAGCTGGTGGCATTGGAGGCATTCCTTGACCTGAAGCTCCTTCTTGTGCTGCTTCAATTCTCCAACCTTGGATGGAATTAAAATACTTTATTTCTCCTTGAGGGTTTGCCCACTCTCTTCCACGTAAATTGATGCTAATTTTCACTTGTTGCCCCACTTGAAAATTATTTAATAAATCGCATTTATCTTGAACAAACTCGATCATAATATGTTGTGGGTATTGTTCTTCTGTAGTTACAACCACTTCACGTTTTCTAAACCCATTAGTTCCAAAGGTTTGTGTGTCTCCTACTAATTTAATTTTTCCTTGTACTTCCATGACTTAATTTAATTTAACATTTAATATTCCCAAAACAGGAATTTACTACTTTATTTTATGATAATAATATTTTCCAAGCACTTTGTATGTCGCCAAAGCTGAGATAGTTATGTGCTAATTTATGTTTTTCTCGATGTGAGGCCGTTTTAATATTTGGATAACGCTGACTTACGGTTTCTAAAAACTTCTCAATCTCTTCGTTTGTAGGTAAAGCATTTACATTGCCCAACATGCCTAGATCATTTCCAGTTAAAATCATGCTGTTTCTTATGTCTTCTGGAAAGTTATCCACCCCAATCCCTAAACTTGTTAGCGGTTTAGGTAATTCAAAAAAACCATTTCTGGCACGGCTGTAATAATTTCCGCCAGCACGAGCAACCAAATCTATTTTTTCTTGATCGATAATTCCTTCATCATCCAAAATTTCAGGATCAATATGTAATTTAACAACTTCGCAAATTATTAAATTTCCTGCACCTCCTTCAGTACCTAGAGTTATAATTTCCTTGACAATACACTCAAATTGAACAGGAGATTCGGCCACTCTAAATGGTTTTACCAAATCCGATTTTAACATGGTCAATCCAGCCTTATCGAATTCGTTAACACTCTCTGGATATTCCGTGCTACTTAATGAGGCTTGATGTACCATATCGTAGTTCACCACATTAATAACAACCTCCATAGTTGCTTTTACATTTTCTAAGGTATGTTTTGTAGTATTATTTCTAACCCTACGGGCAGGCGAAAATATTAAAATTGGCGGATTTGCACTAAATACATTAAAAAAACTAAATGGCGATAGGTTCGGGTTTCCATCCTTATCTAGAGTGCTGGCAAAGGCTATTGGTCTGGGTGACACAGCACTTAACAAATATCCATGTAATTTTGCAACCGATAATTCTTTAGGCTCGAAAGATGTCATTTATCATTTTTTGTTTGCACAAAACTAACCATTTTTTTAGTTAATTTTCCTAAAAAACCATGCTTAGTTTCTAACATTTTAATACCCATTTATCATTTTTTAGGGTCATTTACGGATAATACTAAATTTATTTGTTTTTACTTACACAATAATATTTATAGATTTTAGATTATATTTCAAAATAAAATACATTTTATGCTTTTTAATAAACACAGAAATCTTAGCAGATGGATTATTGTTGTGGCTTCGTTTGGTATTATTTCCCTTATTTTATGGAACACCTATGTGTTTTTTCAGAAATTTAAAGTCGAGGAGCAATCCAAAATGGATATTTGGGCAGCTGCTCATCAAGAAATAAATTCCAATCCTTTAGATGAAAATGTCAATCCTTTAGTGGATAAAGTGTTTACTTCTGAAATTACAAACCCCATGTTTGTATATAATAACGGAAGTGTTTTGCTTTCAAATAATATAGATGAAGTCAAGCTAAAAAACAATAGGGCCATTGAGAGGCTCATCAATCAGTTTTCCCAAGAAAACAAACCTATTGTTATTTCGTACGAAGATAGCGAAACCAAAGAAACGGTAGTTTATGGAACCTTGTATTATGGAAACTCTGTGGTTTTGAATAAGCTAAAGTACTACCCTTTGGCTTTGTTGCTGATTATATTTTTATTTGGGGCTGTGGCGTATTTCTTTTATAGAAGTTCCAAGATTGCTGCACAAAATAAATTGTGGTCTGGTATGGCTAAAGAAACAGCACATCAAATTGGAACGCCATTATCTTCGCTTATTGGGTGGGCGGAAATATTGAAATCTGAAAACACAAATCCGGAATATATTGTAGAGATCGAAAAAGACATTAGTAGATTACAAACCATCACAGAACGTTTTAGTAAAATAGGTTCGCTTCCTACTTTGGAAAAAGTGGATATTGTAAAAGAAACCATCGATTCTTATGATTATTTAAAAGCAAGAAGTTCTAAGTTGATTGACTTTGAGCTTATTGCGGTTTCTGAAGAAATTTATGTAAATTTAAACAAACAGCTTTTTAGTTGGACCATCGAAAATTTAGTGAAAAATTCTATCGATGCCATGAGAGGGAAGGGCAAGCTAACGGTTGAAATATTACAGTTGGAAAACAACGTAAAAATAAATGTGAGCGATACTGGAAAAGGACTTTCAAAAAAGCAATTTAATGTTATCTTTGAACCCGGTTACACGACCAAAAAGAGAGGTTGGGGTTTAGGGCTTTCGCTGGCTAAACGTATTATTGAAGAATTTCACGATGGTAAAATTAAAGTATTACATTCTGAAATTGGCAAAGGGACAACCATGCAAATTTCAATGAAAACGGTTTAAATTATGGAAGAGAGGTTTATTACTATTAAGGAGGTGGCATTAATCAACAATTGTCCAGAGTGCTACAATACGACTGGCTTGCAATTAACATTTAAACAAAAGTTTGTTGAAACTAAATTTTATAGATCCATTACTAAAGAAACCACACATCAATTGGAGTGCAATACCTGTCATACCAGTATTTATCCAGTAAGATGGACGGACGATATAGAGCGCGTTTTTAATTATCACCAAAAAGCATTTACTCCAAAAACGCCCTCATTTAAATTGAAAAGGGCCGCTTGGTTGGTCATATTCGGCGTTTTAATTTTTATCCTGCTTGTTATTGGAATTGCCGTTGTGCCTAATATTTTATAAATAGGCTTTAATAGCTTTTACAGTGTCTTCAAAATCCTTTGCAGTAAGAGACGCCTTCGTAAGAAATCTAATATCTTCCATAGAGTTTAACGGAATGAGGTGCACATGCACATGTGGTACTTCCAAGCCAACAACGGTTAATCCAACGCGTTTGCATGGAATGGCTTTTCCTATGGCCACGGCTACTTTTCTAGAAAAGGACATCAATCTGATATAGGTCTCTTCATCTAAATCGAAAATTTTATCGACTTCCTTTTTTGGTATACAAAGCGTATGTCCGTTAGCATTCGGATGGATATCTAAAAAAGCTAAAAACTCATCGGTTTCAGCAATTTTATACGCAGGTAATTCTCCAGAGATAATTTTTGAAAATATAGATGCCATAATATAATAAGGTGTTTAGGTAAATATAAAAAGATTCCTGTTTTACGGGAATCTTTTTAGTAATAATTTATAAGTTGTTTTGTGACCAAATGAGTATGGGTTATCTGGAAATTTCCAAAATATCGAATTTCAACACCCCATTTGGTACTTGTATTTCGGCTACATCACCAACAGATTTTCCCAGCAAACCTTTTCCAATAGGGGAGTTTACAGAAATTTTTCCTGAGGCCAAATCGGCTTCTCCGTCTGCCACCAAAGTATAAGTCATTTCCATTCCGTTGGTTTGGTTTTTGATCTTTACTATAGAAAGCACTAGAATTTTAGATTGATCTAATTGCGACTCGTCTATCAAGCGTGCTCCAGCAAGTGTTCCTTCAAGTTTCGAAATTTTCATTTCAAGCATGCCTTGCGCTTCTTTGGCAGCATCGTATTCGGCATTTTCACTTAAGTCGCCTTTATCCCTCGCTTCTCCAATAGCACGAGAGGCTTTTGGACGCTCTATATCTTTTAATATTCTTAATTCTTCTCTTAGCTTTTTTAAACCTTCTACGGTGTAATAAGATACTTTACTCATAACTTCATCGTTTATATATTATAAATATCCCGAAGCACACTCCTACATCCTAGAAGAAACCGTTCGGGAATAACGCAAAAAATCCCGTTCTCACGAGATTGAAATACAAATATACAAAATATTTAACTGTGTTTACTTTTTGTTGTAAATTGTAAACGAAAATTTAACGAATAAATGAATCGCATTTTACATAGCATCTTAGTAGCTTTTATAGTTTTCTCTTGTAGTAAGAGTGATGATGGGGATAGAGACAATCCAAACATTCCAAACATTGGCTTTAATACTGGAAATCTAGTAAACACTAATTTACCGCAATACAGCAATTTAAAATATGCCAACAACTGGGTTGTTTTAAACAATAATTATGGTATTAATGGGGTGATTTTATTTTATGCCGGAGGTTCTAATTATAGTGCTTTTGAACGAAGTGATCCAAACCACCCTTTAAGTGCGTGCTCTACCTTAACAGTGGAAGGTGTTGTTGCTACCTGTAACTGCGACGATGGCAATAGTTATGAAATTTTAAATGGCATTGGACAAACGGGAACCACGGGACATTATGCCCTAAAACGTTATTATGTTGAAGTTGCGGGCAATATTATTCGGGTTTACAACAATTAAAAAGAAGTATTTTCTTGCCCTAGAGCTGTGTAATAATAGTGATTGATTTTATAGTATTACAAGGCCATTAAATTACAACCTCTTATATCCGAGTTGTCAAACCGTCCAATTATTTCAAACGAACCATCGTTATGCACGCGACCTAAATCTTGTGTAGCTATAAACGAGCAGGAATTTACATTGGCTAAATCAATAATATTAATCCCACCAGTTTTGTTATTTTCCAATATGCTAAGAGCATCTTCGGTGTCTCTTGTAAAAATCTTCATGCTTTTTGCGCATTCAAAAATACCATGACCTTTGGAATAAGCCTGACTTAGTAATTCTGTCATACCATATTCGCTATGGATTTCTTCTATACCAAACCCTTCTTTTAATATGGCGTGAAGTTCTTCTCTTACAAGCTCTTTTCGTCTTCCTTTCATGCCTCCAGTTTCCATAACAATTGTGTTCTTTAATTGAAATTTATGAGACTCTACTAAATCTAAAAGCGCAAAACTTACCCCAATTAATAACACTTTCTCACCCTTATTTTCTAATTCGATTAAGGTGTCTTTTAATTCTGAAAGATTGTCTAAATAAAACCCACTTTTCGGTTTGTTAGTTTGCTTTATTAAAGCATCTACCATATAAATTAAAGAAGAGCCATCACGCTCTAAATAACTAGGTAATAAAGCTAGAATGGTATAATCTTCCACTCTGCCATAGAACTGCTTAAATCCTTCATTAAAACTCTCTTCGTAAACCCTTAAATCGGTTATCAAGTGTTTACTAGTTATACTTCCCGTTGTTCCGGAGCTAGAAAATTTTTTTTCAATACTTTTTTTTGAGCTTAGAATATCATGGCTTTTAAAAAACTCAATGGGAAGAAAAGGGATATCTTCCAAAGATGTAATATCACTTGGGTTTTTATAGAGCAAATCGCAAAAAGAACGATACACAGTATTGTTTTCAAATTGAAATTTAAAGACTTGAAAAGCAATTTTCTCAAATTCCATTTCGCTGTTTATACTGAATATGTCTGCTGTATTTATCATAAAAACTCAATCTACTTGCAAAAGTATGTAAAATAAAAAAGCGTTACCAATTTTGATAACGCTTTTAAATTTTCTTATTAAAAAGGCTTATTTAATAACCAACTTTTTGGTTGTTATTTTACCGTTTTGAGACATGTTCATAATATAAACACCAGCTGTTAACTTAGAAACATTAAGTCTGTTGTTGTTTACAGAATTAGATAATACTTGTTTTCCAAGAATATCAAAAACAGTAACATTAATAGCTTCGTTAGATTTGCTAGTAATATTTACATAACCGTTAGTTACTGGGTTTGGGAATACAGAAAAATCTAAAGTTTTATTTTTGTTCACTGAAATTGTTTCACCGAATTCTGACCAAACAACAGTGTCAACAATAACTTGTCTCGATGTAGTATTTGTAATTTCAATTAAAACATCACCTGAAACATTAATTCCAGATACAGTAAAAATATGTTCGTCATAATCATTAAAAACTTCCGATACTCCATAAGAAGTGCCATTTACAAATAATTCAACTTGTCTGTCACCATTTCCAGTAAAGCCTTTATATAATTTCATAGTAACTGCTCCAACACCATTTGCTCCTGATTGAGCAGATATTGCACTAGCGTCAGCTACTCTTCTTAGTAGAATGGCTTTCCCATCTATTCCAGATCCGTTAGCATCACCGTTTTCATCTCTACACGCAGTATAATTCCAAGTCACATTATTATCTCCAACAAAACTCCCGGTAGAATAACTAGATGTCAAATTGTGATTAGTAAAAGTTTCTGTGCCTTGAGCAAATGCTCCACTTGAGAGAAGGCAAAAAGTAAATAATAAAAAGTAAAGTTTTTTCATAAGTAATTGTTTGAGGTTGTTTTTTTAAAATAATCAGCAAATGTATCATAAAAAAAAGACTAACAAATATGTTAGTCTTTTTAATTTTTAGAAAAATTCTAAACTTATTTAACCACTAATTTCTTAGAGATGGTTTGTCCGTTTTGAGAAATTTTCATGATGTAAACTCCAGAAGTTAATGTAGAAACATTAAGTCTGTTATTGTTTACAGTATTATTTAAAACTTGTTTTCCAAGAATGTCGTAAACAGCTACTTGAATCACCTCGTTTGTTTTGCTTGTAATGTTTACAAAGCCATTAGATGTTGGGTTTGGATATAAGTTAAAAGAATTAGAGTTATAGCTATTCACACTTAATGGTCCAGCAATATCACTAGCGTATCTTGGGAGAATTTGATATGTTGAATTAAATTCACCACCTAAACCAGTAATGCTTGAAACAACTGTAGGAATTGTAGATCCAATTAAATCTTCATCTCCAAATGTAGCTCTACATACAGTAACATCTGATCCATCTGCTACGTTATAATCTGTGTTATCAACAAACACTCCTGTGTCTTGAAAAGTTACATTATTTAAAGCAATTAATCTACTTTCGTAGTTTTCTCCGTTTGTTAAAAATTCAGAAACACTAATAACAATTGGATTTAATGTGTTGCCTGTTGAAGAAGCAGTTGCTAAGTTTTCAGATGGAAGAAATTGAAATATTCCATTGTATTCAGTAAGTTGACCTTTTAATCCAGTTAAACCGTCCCCAATATTGAAAGTTGTGGTCAATGTACCAGCAACGTCATCAATTAAAATTCCAGCTCCATTATCTTGAATATATTTCTGATTTCTATTGTTTTCTGTAACCATATAGGAGATGATAACTTCACCAGTTAATTCATATAATTCGCCAGTAGTACCCGCTCTTAAAGCTGTTAAGTCAGCTACTTGAGTTATAGATGCTACACTAAATGTAATAGTATCTGTAGCTAACGTTCCTGTACCGTTTACTAAGTCGGCCGTAACTGTATAAGTTTGACCATCTGCTGTAGAAACGGCAAATGGGCTTGTAGCATTAGTAGTAGGAGTTCCGTTTACAGTTAGCGTTACACTTTCACCACCTGAAAGGTTGGCTGTAGAAAACTCAATGTTTATTGTTGTCGTTCCAGGTGCTAATGTTGCACCATTACTAGGACTTGTAATTGTAACAGAGGGATTTGTACTTCCTGTTGTTGAGTATACACCAACACCACCTATTAGTGTTTCAAAAGTATCAGCACCACCTTGGCATGTTCCTAATCCATCTAAAGCGCCTGCGCCAGCAAAGCTCCAATTAGAAGCTACAAAACCAGCATCAGGTCCAGTTCCATTAACTCTAGTTGCATAAGAATCCATGTATTCCCAAGCCTCTCCAGTACCATCAACTGAATCGACACCATATTGATCAATAACTGTTCCATCAGCAGTTAGAACAATTCTAACTCTATCATCACCATTTAAATTCATAGTGTTTGAAGCTACTGTGTTTGTTGGGTCTATAGAAGGAAATTCAGTAGCTAAGGCATCTGCACTACCAGAAGTAGTTACGTAAACAAAACCATTTGTAACAGTTCCTAAAGTAGATAAATCTTGCGAGTTACCCCATGTGGTATTAGCATTCGTTTGATTTTCTAAACTATATAAAGAAAAGTCAACAGTGCCGTTTGCGTAAATTTCTAATAATTTTGGATTTCCTCCAGAGCAATCACCATCAACAATTGCGGTGATAATTGGCGATTGTCCATAAGAGACAAGCCCAATAAATGTAAATAATAAAAAGTAAATTTTTTTCATAATTGATTGTTTGTATAAAATTAATAGGATAACAAAGATAAGAATTTATTGACTAAAAAAAATTAGAATAGCTAATTAATTAGCTATTTTACAATATGATAACATATTATAAACAATTACCTAACAATTAGCTTTCTAGTTGAAGAAACATTGTTTTCGGTAATTTTTATAATATAAACACCTGCTTTAAGTTTAGAAACATTCAGTTCTTCCTCTAAAAGAGTAGCGTTCAGAATATTCTTACCTAATACATTGTAGATTTCAATTTGTTTGGTAGCATTGTTTTTAGACGAGATATAAACCTTGCCCTGACTTACAGGATTTGGGAATATAGCAAGCTCTTCTATCTCCAAGGTGCTTTTCAACACCAAGTCGTTTGTTTGACTAAAACCATTTAAGGTGAAAAACAAACCTACAGCTACGGCGAGAATAAATAAGTATTGCTTTTTCATAAATTTATGATTTAAATAAAGTTACTAAATTTAATTCAAAAAACGTACCACAAATCGTTAAACATGCTATTTGGGATGTTAAAACAATGTAAACCCGATGTTAGCTAATTGTTATTAGTTTTATTATGAAGCCAAATAATTGCTAATAGTATTATCTTTACCTTTAATAAGGAAAAATACATACTATGAACGAAAAGAATATTAAAATTCTTTTAGTAGACGATGAGCCTGATATTTTAGAAATAGTTTCTTATAATTTATCAAAGGAAGGTTACCAAATAATTACGGCCAGCAATGGTGTGAAAGCTGTTAAAAAAGCTAAAAAGGAAAAACCCCAATTAATTATTTTGGATGTGATGATGCCCGAAATGGATGGTATTGAAGCCTGCGAGAACATCCGGAAAATCCCAGAACTAAACAATACCATCATTACTTTTTTAACCGCTAGAGGCGAAGATTATTCGCAAGTGGCCGGATTTGATGCGGGTGCAGACGATTATATAACCAAACCCATTAAGCCAAAATTATTAATTAGCAAAGTTAAAGCCTTGCTAAGACGCTTAAAAGAAGAGGAAATAGAAGAGCCTATTTTAAAAATAGGACACTTAATTATTGATAGAGAAGCCTATAAGGTAACCTTCAATAACCAAGACATTACCTTGCCTAGAAAGGAGTTTGAATTGTTGTCTTTATTAACGTCGAAACCCGGAAAAGTCTTTAAACGGGAAGAGATTCTAGATAAAGTTTGGGGAAATGAAGTTGTAGTTGGAGACAGAACCATAGATGTGCACATTAGAAAATTGCGAGAGAAAATTGGAGATCATTCTTTTAAAACCGTAAAAGGAGTAGGATATAAGTTTTCAGAATAATGCCAAACATTAAAAAAACATATAAATTCGCTGTTAAAACGGCGTGGTATATTACGTTTTCAACAACAATTCTCTTAAGTGTGTTTTTGTTTTTTAAAGGGAATTTATCCGTTTACGTTATTTTATATGCTCTAGGTTGTTACGCCATAAGCTTCTTTATTATTCAATATCGTGCCGAACGGTTTATTTATAACCGAGTTAAAAAAATCTACGACGATTTAAC
This sequence comes from Xanthomarina sp., assembly GCF_035306705.1. Lineage (GTDB taxonomy): Bacteria > Bacteroidota > Bacteroidia > Flavobacteriales > Flavobacteriaceae > Xanthomarina. The sequence goes on along the minus strand of NZ_DATGNO010000096.1, from coordinate 9,602 downwards.
TTTACTGGAAGCAACTTCTTTAACAAAACGACCTATTATGACGGATATGGCTGCTCTTACCAAAGAAATAGATAAGTATGCCAGAGATAAGAAGTTGGAAATTGAAAGTCTTAAAATTATAGAAGAATACAGAAAAGAATTTATTGGAAATGTCTCCCACGAACTAAAAACACCTTTATTTACAGTTCAAGGGTATTTGCTCACCTTGACCGATGGCGCCATAAACGACGAAAATATCCGTGAAAAATATTTGGAAAGAGCCAATAAAGGGGTGGAACGGCTTATTTATATCGTTAAGGATTTGGACATGATTACCAGATTGGAAGTGGGCGAATTAAGACTGACCATATCCACCTTCGACATTGTGGAAGTCATTAAAAATGTGTTCGATTTGTTGGAGATGAAGGCAGCCAAGAAAAAGATAACCTTAACCTTCGATGTGGATTATAAAGAACCCATCTTGGTAAATGCAGATATGGAGCGCATTCAACAAGTGTTAACCAATTTAGTAGTCAACTCCATTAAATACGGAAGGGAAAAAGGCACCACAGAAATTAGCATAGAAAATCTAATTAAAAACAAGGTGATTGTTCGTGTAACAGATAATGGCGAAGGAATTTTAGAAGGGAATTTGCCTCGCGTTTTTGAGCGTTTTTATAGAATAGATAAAAGTGGCTCCAGAAAAGAAGGAGGTTCCGGATTGGGTTTGTCCATTGTGAAACATATTATCGAAGCCCACGACGAAAAAATATATATAGAAAGCGAACTTGGGGTAGGAAGTGAGTTTTCATTTAGCCTGGAAAAGGCCGAATAGCTTTTGGTAGTCCGTTGCTCCATCAAAATCACTCAGTCCTTTATATTTCGATGTGTGTTCTAGCTTGTCTAAGCTAAATTCATCTTGAAGGCAGTAAGGAACTAGCCCCAATCTATCTAATCTTTCAGCCAGATATTCCTGTTCAAATTGCCCTGGAGTTGGAATAAAAAACGCATTTTTTCCTAATTGCGCCAAATCCATAATCGTGGTATAGCCAGATCTGGAAATAACGAGGTTGCTTTCATTTAAAGCGGCTTCCAATAAGGGGCTAGTCATGAAATTGTAAATCGTGAAACAACCTATTTTTTCAACGGTCTGATGTGCTTCAACAACGCCTCTAACAAATAAAACACGTCCCGAAAAGGGTTCTAATTCCTCCAACAATTTTTTTTCAAGTAAGCTTCGCTGAGGTTCTGGACCAGAAAGCACAACTAAAATATCGTTTTTTTTGGGAGTTTCTTTTCTTGAAAACCGGCTTATAGGTCCCATATATGTAATGGGTATGTTTTTTAATGTCGTGTGACCTAGTTTTCCACTTAAATTAGGAGATTTCTCAAAATCGGGTACCCAACATTCATCGAAATTTTCAATAAATGTCTCATGTATTTTGCTGCTCATCCAGGTGGTGCTTCCACTTAACACCTGTAATTGATGGGTGATAAAAACAGAGGGCACTTGCTTGTTATAGGCGCCCCATCTGTTGTCGGAAATAATACCCTGTATGTGTTGCGACTCGACCAGTTCTGCCAGGTGTTTTTTTTCAGTTTGAATGGCATGCAGCAGTTTAGGGGCTTGCTGTAAGAGTTTTAGCTTAAAGAGTTGTTTGTTTTTTGGATAGCTTATATGGTATGCAGGAAGTTCAAAATGTTCTAACTCTGGAAATTCTTTTTTTAACAAGTCAAGTGCCATGCCATCGCTAGCAATCACTGGAGTGAAATGGTTTTCAATCAATGCATTTATAATAGGAATACACCTCGTGGCATGACCCAATCCCCAATTTAAAGGTGCAATTAAAATTCGTTTGTTCATCAGTTCGTTGGGCGTGACCATAAAGCCCTAAGTGTTTAGCACGCACGATGGCCAAATTAATAAAATAAGTAGCCATGAGAAAGTCTCAAGCATTTTTTTCGATTATCAAAGATAAGCATAATGTTGCTTGCATATATTTTCTTAGTTTTACCGAATGATATTTTAATAATAAAAAATTCAGTGGGAAGTAAAAATAAATTAAAACGTTTTAACGAAAACGAAACCTTTGCTAATGTGTTTCAACCATCAAGAGATGAGCTGGTAACCAATCAATTCCATTTAAAGGGACAGTGGAACAAGATTTTTTTCAAAAATGAGAACCCGTTGGTTTTGGAATTGGGTTGTGGCAAGGGTGAATATTCTGTAGCTCTTGCAAAAAAATATCCCAACAGGAATTTTATTGGAGTCGATATAAAAGGAGCCAGATTTTGGAGAGGCGCAAAAACGGCACTCGAAGAAAACTTGCCCAACGTGGGGTTTTTACGAACACAAATTGAATTAATAGACCATGCTTTTGCCAATAAGGAAGTAGACGAAATTTGGATAACCTTTCCAGATCCGCAAATTAAATATAAGCGTACCAAACACAGAATGACCAATTCGGAGTTTTTAGAACGCTACAAAACCATTTTAAAACCAGAAGGAGTTGTCAACCTGAAAACCGATAGCGAATTCATGCATGGTTACACCCTTGGCTTATTGCATGGTGCAGGGCATGAAGTACTTTATGCCAACCACAACGTGTATAAACAGGAAGGGAGTCCGGAGGAGGTGACTAGCATTCAAACCTTTTATGAAAGTCAATATTTAGAACAAAACAAACCAATTACGTATATTCGATTTAAAATAAAATAAACCTTGAACTTAACAGCTCTCTTTTTTATTGCCATGTTGGTTGCTTTTTTAACAGCAATTCCTCCTGGCTTATTGAATATGACGGCTGCTAAAATCAGTTTAAAGGAAGGCTACGCCAGAGGCATCGTGTTCTCTATTGGAGCGGCGTTAGTGTTTATGTTTCAAACACTTATTGCAGCTGTGTTTGCTAGGTTTTTAAGTGAGCATCCAGATGTTATAGATATCCTTCAAAGGGTGGCTTTTGTTATTTTTGTACTTATAACCGTTTACTTTTTGGTCATTGCCAAAAAACAAAACAAACCAGAAGCCGAACTAGAAACAAAAAGTAAACGCAGCCGTTTTTTCCATGGCATGTTTTTGTCTAGCATCAATATGTTTCCCATTCCTTTTCATGCTTATGTCACCATTACTTTTGCTTCGTTTGGATGGTTAACCTTCGATAAGCCTGGAATTTCCACCTATGTGGTTGGAGCAGCCATGGGCTCGTTTGTAAATTTGTATGTGTATATTTTCTTTTTCGATAAAATAAAGAAGAAAAAAGATACCTCCCAAAAAAACATGAACCTCCTTATTGGTATGATTACCGGAGTGATATCCATTATTACTTTGATTAGTATTCTTAGAAAATATTATTAACCGCCATGGAGCCAGAAACCCCTAGTTTTTTTGAAAGAGTATATCAAGTGGCTAGACAAATTCCTTATGGTCGTGTAACCAGTTTTGGAGCCATCGCCAAATATCTTGGTGCAGCAAAAAGCGCCAGAATGGTAGGTTATGCCATGAACGGATCTCACAATAAAGACGTGCCAGCACATCGGGTGGTAAATAGAAAAGGGTTGCTAACGGGCAAACATCATTTTGAAGGGACAAATTTGATGCAGCAACTGCTGGAAAACGAAGGCATTCAAGTAAAGGACAATCAAATTCAGAATTTTGAAAAGCTGTTTTGGGACCCAGCCAAGGACTTGTAGCTAGAGGTTGATTTCTCGAAAATCAGCGAATACTTATAAATGACTCCTTCCATACCAAAACAAAATCTTCACATAAATCATTTCAATTAATCTTTTTTAAATTCTAAACAATTCGCTGTATATTTGCATTTTAGAATGATTCTTAATAACCGAGAGAAAACTAAAATGAAATGGGACAAAAACGTCTAATATAAAACTATTTGATTTTTTTTTTTAGTCTTCTTCTTATATTTAAAATAATATGAAACTCAATAAACAAGACATATTAAAAGCACTGGAAACAATTTCTGCTCCTGGAGAAGGGAAAAATATGGTAGAAAGTGGTGCTGTAACAAACATAGTTACTTTTGCCGATGAGGTCGTTGTAGACATTACTATAAACAACCCAGCTTTACAGGCCAAAAAGAAAACCGAAGTGGAAATCATGAAAGCCATTCATAATTTGGTGCATGAAAAAGCTAAAATTACAGTCAATGTTAAAGTAGAAGCTAGCACACAGCCCAAAAATGAAATTAAAGGGAAACAAATTCCTGGAATTCAAAACATTATAGCTGTAGCCTCTGGAAAAGGTGGTGTAGGGAAATCTACAGTAACCTCTAATCTAGCGGTAACTTTAGCTAAAATGGGTTTTAAAGTGGGAATCCTTGATGCCGATATTTATGGGCCTTCAATTCCAATGATGTTTCAAGTTGAAAACGAAAAACCTCTAGCCGTAAATATTGACGGAAAATCTAAAATGAAACCTGTAGAAAACTATGGCGTTAAGATTTTGTCTATTGGCTTCTTTACCCAACCAGGGCAAGCGGTAGTTTGGAGAGGGCCGATGGCTTCAAAAGCATTAAATCAAATGATTTTCGATGCGCATTGGGGAGAATTGGACTTTATGCTAATCGATTTACCTCCTGGAACCGGAGACATCCATTTAAGTATCATGCAAGCATTACCAATTACTGGTGCTGTTGTGGTTAGTACGCCTCAAAACGTTGCTTTGGCAGATGCCATAAAAGGAGTTGCCATGTTCCAACAGGAAAGTATTAATGTGCCGGTTTTAGGTATTATTGAAAATATGGCATATTTTACTCCAGAAGAATTACCGGAAAATAAATATTATATCTTTGGTAAAGAAGGAGCTAAACATTTATCTGAAGATTTAAAAGTGCCTTTTTTAGGTGAAATCCCTTTAATACAAAGCATTCGCGAAGCAGGAGATTTTGGTCGTCCAGCAGCTTTACAAACAGCCACTTCCTTAGAAGCAGCTTTTGAAAAAATAACTCAAAATGTGGTGCAGGAAGTCGTGAGAAGAAACACCGATTTACCACCAACCGAAGCCATTAAAATTACAACGATGGCTGGATGTTCAGCAGTTAAAAAATAACACAACACTTTCCAGACTTTCTTTCAGCTCAAGCTAATGGAAGTTGAAGCAAGAAATCCTTAGGGAGAAAACTATTAGAAGATGACTACAGAAGAATTAAGAATTAATATTGAAAAGGCGCTAGACGAAATCCGTCCGTTTTTACAAGCCGATGGTGGAGATATTTCCTTGTTGTCCATTGAAGATGATAAGCTCGTGAGAGTTCAGCTAGAAGGAGCTTGCGTGAGTTGTAGTGTCAATCAAATGACCCTGAAGTCTGGTGTGGAAATGACCATAAAAAAATTCGCTCCTCAAATTGAACAAGTTATTAATGTGGAAGCTTAAAGATTAAAAGCTTAAATGTGACTTTTGTCACATTTAATTAATAAAGGAAATAATAACTTTGTCTTTTGAAAATTAAAATTCATGATTAAAACAGATATCCTTATTATTGGAGCTGGCCCAACTGGCTTATTTACCGTTTTTGAAGCCGGACTCCTAAAATTAAAATGTCATTTAATAGATGCCTTGCCACAACCCGGAGGGCAATGCTCGGAAATATACCCAAAAAAACCGATCTACGATATTCCTGGTTTTCCAGAAATTCTTGCGGACGATTTAACTCAAAACCTCTTGGAGCAATGCAAGCAGTTTGAGCCTGGATTTACGCTTGGCGAACGTGCTGAAACCATTGATAAACAAGAAGATGGCAGTTTTATTGTAACTACAAATAAAGGCACCAAACACCACGCGCCAATTGTTGCCATCGCGGGAGGTTTAGGGAGTTTTGAGCCTAGAAAACCTTTAATTCACAACATTGATTCTTTTGAAGGCAAAGGCGTCGAGTACTTTATTAAAAACCCAGAAAAATATCGAAACAAACGGGTTGTAATTTCTGGAGGTGGAGACTCTGCTCTGGATTGGAGCATCTTTTTAGCAGATATTGCTTCAGAAGTGACCTTAATCCATAGAAGAAATGAATTTAGAGGCGCTTTGGATTCTGTAGATAAAGTTCAGGAACTAAAAGATTTAGGAAAAATTAATTTAATTACTCCAGCCGAAGTTACTGGAATTGTAGGCGACCGTCATGTTAAGGCTGTGGTTGTAAGTCAAGCGGAACATATAGAAAGAGAGTTTGAAGTGGAATGCGATCATTTTATTCCCTTATTCGGACTTTCTCCAAAACTGGGGCCTATTGCCAATTGGGGACTGGAAATTGAAAAGAATGCCATTAAGGTGAATAATGCTCTGGATTATCAAACCAACATTCCAGGTATTTTTGCTATTGGAGATATCAATACCTATCCTGGAAAATTAAAACTTATTTTGTGTGGTTTTCATGAAGCGACCTTGATGTGCCAAGCAGCTTATCAAATTTTAAATCCGGGTAAAAAGTATGTTTTAAAATATACAACGGTAAGTGGTATAGATGGTTTTGATGGTTCAAGAAAAGAAGCGCCAAAAGCTGTTGTAAAAGCTATAAATTAAATTTTTAGACCTTAGGTTTTAATTCCGAAACTTCGGAACGAAAAGGTTCATATAACATTCAATCATGGAACAAGACGTAAACATAAAAATAATTGATCGCGATGGGGTTGCCCACAACATTGTAGCTCCTACCGATATGGCCATGAACTTAATGGAAGTGGTAAGAAGCTTCGAGTTGGCTCCAGAAGGCACTTTTGGTACCTGTGGAGGGATGGCCATGTGTGCGTCTTGTCAATGCTATGTAATAAGCAATACCGTTTTACCTGAAAAGCAAGACGAGGAAGAAGCCATGTTAAGCGAAGCGTTTTATGTAAAAGAAAATTCTCGTTTGGGTTGCCAAATTCAAATGACTCCACAAATGGAAGGCTTGGAAGTGGAACTGGCTCCAGAAAGCTAACTCCATTCCTGCGAAAGCAGGAATCTCATCATCACTTACAGCCTCTCCATTTCACGAAGTCAACAACATTCCTTCGATAGCAGAAGTCTCTTCTTAATCACGCAATTAAAAGCTTTTCAAAACCTTTCAGGTCTTTTTTATTTCTAACCCTGAATGACATAGAATATGCTATTTTGGATGACTTCTTATAAATCTAATCAACGAAAATTTTAAGGTTGCAAGGCGAAAGACGTACGGGTGAAACTGAAACGCAATTAGGGAATAGCTCCGTTTTTAAAGATTTTAATCCTGAAACTTCAGAACTGAAAAGATTTCTAGAAATTGCAGCCATTTCCTGAGGCTTTCATAGCGGTTTCCAACAGGGAAAATCTGTATCTTTAGGCCTTCTGATAGCCAGATATATGACTATTTTTAGGTATATTTGGAATCAATAATCATTAAATTCACCAAAAATTCATCAGACGGATAGCGCGTAGATAGGTTGTTTTCTGCATAAAAATACATGAGGATTAAATGGAAATCACTAGATTTATACCCGAAAGCATTTATTTGAATTAAGAGAGCCAAAAATATGAGTATAACCATTGAAAATATATTATTAATTGGATCTCTTTTACTTTTTTTAAGCGTCATTGCTGGGAAGTCTTCTTATAAATTTGGTGTTCCTACCTTACTGCTCTTTTTAGGAATAGGCATGTTGGCAGGTGCAGACGGTATTGGTGGTATTTATTTCGACAATCCGCAAATCGCTCAATTCATCGGGATAGTTTCGCTTAACTTTATCCTATTTTCAGGTGGTCTTGACACCAATTGGGATACCGTAAAACCCATTGTTAAAGAGGGTTTGGTTTTATCCACTTTAGGAGTTTTGCTCACGGCCGTAACGCTGGGAACCTTTGTTTGGTTTCTTACCGACTTTACCATTTATGAAAGCATGCTTCTGGGCTCCATTGTGTCGTCCACAGATGCTGCAGCCGTATTTTCAATTTTGCGATCCAAGAGTTTGGCCCTTAAAAAAAATATCAGACCTACCTTAGAGTTGGAAAGTGGGAGTAACGATCCCATGGCCTATGTGCTAACCATTGCGTTTTTAACCTTGGTGGTCAACCAAGACAAAAGCTTTATATCTATCATCCCTATGTTTTTTCAACAGATGATCGTGGGAACTATTGCAGGCCTAGGTTTTGGAAAGTTAAGTAAATTAATCATCAACCGAATCCAACTTAATTTTGAAGGGCTCTATCCTGTATTGGTCATTTCCTTGATGTTTATAACCTTTTCCGCTACAGATTTTATGGGTGGAAACGGGTTTCTTGCTATTTATATTTGTGCGGTTTATTTAGGAAATCAAGATCTAATCCATAAAAAAACCATTTTAAAGATGTTCGATGGTCTGGCTTGGCTCATGCAAATTGTGTTGTTCCTAACTTTGGGATTGCTGGTGTTTCCTTCCCAAATCATTCCATACATGGGCATCGGGCTGCTCATCTCCTTATTTTTGATTTTAATTGCAAGACCTGTGGCCGTGTTTCTAAGTCTAATGTTTTTTAAAATGAAACTCAGACGAAGGTTTTATATTTCTTGGGTAGGCCTGCGTGGTGCCGTTCCAATTGTATTCGCAACCTATCCGCTTTTAGCAGGAATTGACAAAGCAAATATGATTTTCAATATCGTGTTTTTCATATCTGTTACTTCTGTACTCATTCAAGGAACAACCTTGTCCATAGTAGCAAAATGGTTGCGTGTGGCCATGCCAGAGGAGAAAAAGAGAATAACAGAAATTGATAAACTCAATTTAAATCTCCCTAAATCATTGCTGCAGGAGTTTGCTGTATTGCCAGGTTATTTTGCAGTTAATAAACGGATTGTGGATTTGGATTTTCCGAGTTCTGCTTTTATTGCTATGATAAAGCGCAATGGAGAATTTATCCGACCAGGTGGGTCAACAGAAATTGAAGCTGAAGATGTTTTAATGGTGCTGGCCGATAACCAAGAAGATTTTGTAAAAGTAGCGGATTGTTTATCCAATCCTATTCATACAATAACATCATAGAGACATGAGAAAACGATTCATACTACTAATTGACTTTTCGGAATATTCAAGCAATCTGATAACCTATGCCGGCGAGTGGGCTAAAGAGGCCAACGCCAGAATTCATTTGCATCATCAAACCATGGTTTTAGCTCCTGCGCTGGCAAATAGCGAAACCAAACAGCAAATTGCACAACAGACCAACGACGAAGCCCTTCATAAATTACAAGACTTTGCAAAAACAAGTTTACCAACAATGATGGATGTGTCTTATTCTGTTTCTGAAGCTCCTTTGCAATCTACTTTATCCGAACTCTTGGCAGAGCCCTTTGAAAACTTGATTTTTGTTGGGGTGAAGGGCACCGGCATGCTTAAAAAAATATTTCTTGGAAGCGTGGCACTTCAAGTTATTAGAAACACCAAGAATATTGTGGTTGCCATGCCCAAAGAAATTGATAGGTATTCGCACGAAAAAATATTCGTCGCCATCAACGAGAAAAAACCTTTGAATACGGTAGAACTTAATAACTTTTTGCAATTTGTTGAAGACAAAAATACCCACATCACATTTTTCTATTTAGCCAAACCCAATGAAAAAACAAACGATGTAGAAAAGCAACTTCGGGAATTGGCAGAAACTTATGCCGATAGGTTTCAAACAG
>NZ_DATGNO010000095.1:0-3565 GCF_035306705.1 Xanthomarina sp. | reverse complement strand
TTTATTTGGTTTGGTAAGTATTTACCAATTGTCTTTTACATTTAAGGCAAACAGTATAGACGAAGATGCAAGAGTATATGCAAGTGGCGATGCAGTTAAGGAACGTCAGTATTTAGATTCTATAGCCAACGAAAAAGTGTATAGCTTAGGAATTGCAGATTATACTTATAACGAGGTTAAGGAAAACGCCATGAACTTAGGTCTAGACCTAAAAGGTGGAGTAAACGTTATTCTACAAGTATCTGTTAAGGACATTTTAAAAGGATTGGCAAATTACAGCAAAGATCCAGTTTTTAACAAAGCTTTAGATGATGCTTCCGAACTTCAAAAAAGTAGTCAAAACACCTATTTAGAAGATTTCTTTAAAGCGTTCGATGCTATAAAAGGAGATACAAAATTGGCTTCCCCAGAAATTTTCGCCAATAGAACCTTAAGTGAAGAAATTACTTTCGACATGACGGATGATCAGGTAAAACCTATTATCTCTAGAAAAATTGACGAATCTATTATTTCTGCGTTCGAAGTCTTACGTAAACGTATTGATGAATTTGGGGTAACCTCTCCAAACATTCAACGTTTAGGAACTTCTGGACGTATTCTTGTGGAATTGCCAGGAGTTAAAGATGTACAACGTGCAACTACCTTACTTCAAAGTACCGCTCAACTAGAGTTTTGGGATGCTTACAAAGGCGAACAATTTATGGGCTTTTTAAACCAAGCCAATGAATTGCTTAAAGAAATTGAAGCTCCAGTACAAGAAACAACGACAGATGAAAATACTGAAGTAACTCAAGATTCTGAAGATTCTAAAATTGCTGATTTATTAGGAACCGATCCGGATTCTACAGGTGTTGAAAGCAATCCAATAGGAAAATTAATAAGAGGTTTTGGGTACCAAGGAGGTCCAATTGTAGCGCAATTTGCTATAAAAGATAAGGAAAAGGTACTTGGGTATTTAAATATGCCACAAGTAAGAGCTTTAATTCCTGCAGAAATGCGTGATGTGAAGTTTGTATTTGGTAAACCAGAAAAAGACAGTGAAATAGTAGATCTATATGCTTTAATTGGCAACAGAGACAATCTTCCTCCTTTAAGTGGAGCGGTGGTTACCGATGCACGTCAGGAATATGGCCCAACAAGTAAGCCAGTAGTATCTATGCAAATGAATGCTAAAGGTGCGAAAATCTGGGAAGAAATGACTGGAAAAGCTTTTGCTCAAGGAAGTCAAATTGCTATTGTACTGGATAATGTGGTGTATTCTGCACCAGGAGTTACTACTGGAGCTATTTCTGGAGGAAACTCTCAAATCTCTGGTAACTTTACATTAAATGAAGCAACAGATTTAGCTAACGTATTACGTGCAGGTAAATTACCAGCTTCAGCTGATATTATTCAAAGTGAAGTAGTAGGACCATCTTTAGGTCAAGAAGCTATCGATAGTGGTAAACTATCTTTCTTAATTGCTCTTGGAGTTGTATTATTATGGATGTTCCTTTACTATGGTAAAGCAGGTCTTTTTGCTGATATTGCCATGGCATTTAATATTTTATTAATATTTGGTGTTTTATCTGGACTAGGTGCTGTGTTAACCTTACCTGGAATTGCCGGTATTGTGTTGACCATTGGTATGTCGGTGGATGCGAACGTACTTATTTTCGAGAGGATTCGAGAGGAGCTCGCCAAAGGCAAAGGACAGAAAGAGTCTATACAAGATGGATTTAGCAATGCGTTATCGTCTATTTTAGATGCAAACATAACTACAGGTCTTACAGCTTTAATATTATTTATATTTGGAACGGGTCCTATTAAAGGATTTGCTACTACCTTAATTATTGGTATTGCTACCTCTTTATTTACAGCTATTTTTATTACTAGATTGTTAGTGGATTGGTATTCAGAAAAAGGTGGGAAATTAGATTTCTCTACGTCTTTAACCAAGAATCTATTTAGAAATATCAATATCGATTTCTTAAAAAAACGTAAGGCAGCCTATATTTTCTCAGCTATTATGTTGACAGTTAGTGCCGGGTCTTTACTTACAAATGGTTTAGATGAAGGTGTCGATTTTGTTGGAGGAAGAACCTACCAAGTCCGTTTTGACCAACCAGTAAGTGCTTCAGAAATTACAGACATCCTTTCAGAACCAGAAGTATTTGGATCTGCAGATGCTAAGACTTTTGGTAATGCCAATCAGTTGAAAATTACCACTAAGTTTAAGGTAGATGATACAAGTGCAGAAGTAGATGAGGAATTAAGACATTCGTTATTTACTGCCCTGGCTCCACACTTGGAAGGTGTTTCTTATGAAGATTTTGTAAGTGATAACGAGCATAAATCAGTAGGATTAATGAAATATTACAAAGTAAGTCCAACCATTGCTGATGATATTAAAACAGCTTCTGTTTGGGCTATCTTAGGATCGTTGGTTGTGGTATTCCTTTATATCTTATTCCGATTTAAAAAATGGCAATTCTCACTTGGAGCTGTTTTGGCAGTGTTCCATGACGTGGTTATCGTATTAGGTGTTTTCTCATTAACTTATAGATTTATGCCATTCTCTATGGAAATGGACCAAGCTTTTATTGCTGCTATCTTAACGGTAATTGGTTACTCGTTAAACGATACCGTGGTAGTGTTTGACAGAATTCGTGAATTCGTTAACGAGCATACAACTTGGCATTTCGATAAGATTGTTAACGCTTCTTTAAGTAGTACGTTAAGTAGAACCTTAAATACCTCTTTAACTACTTTAGTTGTGTTATTAGCTATCTTCATCTTTGGTGGAGATTCTATTAGAGGTTTTATGTTCGCCTTAATAGTAGGGGTTGTAGTTGGTACTTATTCATCTTTATTTATTGCAACACCAATTATGTACGATGCAGTGAAAAAAGGAGGTGCCCACGATTCTTTAAAAGATAAACCAAAAGAAGAAGTTGTTAAAGCATAAGCTTAAATAAGTGTAAATTATATAAAAAAAAGCCTTTTTGATTTGTTTCAAAAAGGCTTTTTTGTGTTTAGACCTTTCAGGTTTTTGAAACCTAAAAGGTCTAAATTAACTATTCTCGTTAATCCAAGCTTCCGTTAGTTTCCAAAGGGAGTCTTGATACTCTTTTTTAAAATAACCAAAATGCTGAACATCCTTAATGTTTAAGTCTGCTGGAATTAGATGTCTTCTATCCACTTCCACATGAGTGAATTTTGAAGCGAGCCAATCGACCGAAGCCTTTGAAGCGAATAAATCTCTCGGAAAACTAAGTATTAACACTGGACAGCTAACCGTACTAAAATACAATTCAGTCTTCTTAAAATGTCCAAACATATAATTGGGATGGATTCCCCATTGGCGCCATTGGTATGCTACTTGTTTAGGAATGTTCTCAAACAAGCCTAGTTTTTTAGCCGGAAAATAACCAAAAATTGGAGTTGTAAATGGAATGAGTACATACCAGAACATAAACATTCTAAATCTTGAAAAGCCTTTAAAATATTTCCAATAGCCAGTTTGTGAAGCAATGGTTATAATACTGTCTACAAGTTTAATCTCAGCATTTAAACCCATAAGCTG
>NZ_DATGNO010000094.1:0-9728 GCF_035306705.1 Xanthomarina sp. | reverse complement strand
AAAGCATCTGGTTGCGGTTCATGTCCTCTAAAGCGTTTGTAGAGAACCATTGGGTCTTCTGTTCCACCTTGAGACAATACATGGTCTTTAAACTTGGTAGCTACGTCTTTATTGAAAATGCCTTTTTCCTTAAAAAACTCAAAAGCATCTGCATCTAATACTTCCGCCCATTTGTAACTGTAATAACCCGAGCTGTAACCTCCTTGAAAAATATGGGAAAAAGATGTACTCATGCAGTTTTTAGCTACATCTGGATATAATTTGGTGTTTTCAAAAGCTTCTAGTTCATGTGTTTTAACAGAAGTTATTTTTTCTGGAGAATCTGTTCCGTGCCAGCTCATATCCAATAAGCCAAAACTTAATTGACGCAAGGTTTGCATACCTTCGTGAAAGGTAGAAGAGGCTTTTATTTTTTCAATTAAATGCATAGGAATAACCTCTCTGGTTTGGTAATGGGTTGCAAATAATTCCAAAGCTTCTTTTTCGTAACACCAGTTTTCCAAGACTTGACTTGGTAGCTCTACAAAGTCCCAAAACACGCTTGTTCCCGAAATACTTGGATAGGTTGTATTGGCTAACATACCATGTAAAGCATGTCCGAATTCGTGAAATAAGGTGGTTACTTCATTAAAAGTTAAAAGTGAAGGTTTGCTTTTTGTAGGTTTGGTAAAGTTGCAAACTATGGAAATATGAGGACGAGAGTTTTCACCGTTTTTTACATATTGTGGTTTATAGGAAGTCATCCAAGCTCCATTTCTTTTTCCAGCTCTTGGGAAAAAATCGGCGTAAAAAATGGAAACCAATTCGCCTTTGTCGTTTGTAACTTTATAGGTTAAAACATCTTCGTGATATTTATCGATACTTGAGATTTCTTCAAAATACAAGCCATATAATTTTTCCGAAACTGTAAAAACACCTTTAATAACATTTTCAAGTTTAAAATAAGGTTTTAGCTGTTCGTCGTCTAAATCGAAACGTTTTTGTTTAAGCTTTTCAGCGTAATAAGTACCATCCCATTTTTGTAATTGATCTATTTGATCTAAATCTTTGGCAAAGCTTTCTAGTTCGCTAAATTCATTTATAGCAGCTGGTTTGGCTTTTTCTAAAAGTTCGTTTAAAAAGGCTTCCACTTTTTCGGGAGTTTTTGCCATACGTTCTTCCAAAACAAAATGCGCATGGGTTTTATAGCCTAGTAAATTTGCTCTTTGATGACGAAGTTTTACAATTTGCAAGACATTTTCCTGATTGTCCAAGGCATCATTTTTAAAAGCTTTTGCTCCTGACGCAATGGCTAACTTCTTACGTAAATCGCGATTATCGGCATAAGTCATAAATGGAATATAACTCGGGTAATCTAAAGTAATTAACCAACCTTTCAGATCTTTAGCTTCAGCTAGTTGTTGGGCAGCTTCTTTTGCGCCTTCAGGTAAACCAGATAAGTCGTCTTCGTTAGTAATAAGCATTTCAAAATTATTGGTTTCCGCCAATACGTTTTCACCAAACTTTAATTTTAATTTGCTTAATTCTTTGTCAACTTCTCGTAGTTGCAGTTTCTTGTCTTCAGGTAAATTGGCACCATTTCTAGAAAAACCTTTATATTTTTTATCTAATAGTGTTTTTTGTTCCGTTGTTAAGACTAAGTTGTCTTTTTCCTTATAAACTAATTTTACACGCTTAAAAAGATCTTCATTTAAAGTAATATCGTTACTGAATTCTGATAAAAGAGGCGACACTTCTTGAGCAATTCTCTGAATTTCCTCGTTGGTTTCGGCAGAGTTTAAATTAAAAAAGATACTTGAAATCCTGTCTAATTCTTCCCCAGAAAAATCTAAAGCCTCAATAGTATTTTTAAAAGTTGGTGTTTCAGAATTTTTTGTAATGGCATCAATTTCTTGTTTTGCCTTTTCTATGGCTATTTTAATTGCGGGCAAGAAATGCTCGTTTTTAATTTTAGAAAATGGAGCTGTTTGAAATTCTGTATTGAAGGATTTGTTTAGGATATTCATTTTGTGGGTGTTTCTACTTGATAGTCAAAATCTTACTTTTCTTACAAAGTAAGACAAACTGAAATTATTAACTTTATTTTATGATTATAATGTGGTGGTAATTAAATATATGTGACTACTTTTGCATCAGATTTTTCATGAGAGTTTAAGTAACTCTTTTAAATAATTGATTAATAGCGATTAAAACCTCGATCACAAGTCGAGGTTTTTTTATTTTAAATCTTTTGCAGATTCTATAACTTTTGCTTTAAGCGCTTCTTTATAAGCAATTATTTTGTCTAAAACAGCTGCATCTGAACTTCCAATAATCTGTGCAGCCAAAATTCCGGCATTTTTTGCGCCATTTAAAGCAACTGTTGCTACAGGAACTCCTCCAGGCATTTGTAAAATGGATAAAATAGAATCCCAACCATCTATAGAATTACTGCTTTTTACAGGAACACCAATTACTGGAAGGGGCGATAAAGAGGCTATCATTCCTGGTAAATGTGCAGCGCCTCCGGCTCCAGCAATTATTACCGAAAACCCACGTGTATGCGCATATTTGCCATAATCGAAAAGTTTTTCAGGCGTTCTGTGTGCCGAAACAATATCTACTTCTACTTCAATTTTAAAATCTTTTAAAATATCTATGGCTTCTTGCATAACTGGGAGGTCGCTTTTGCTTCCCATGATAATTCCTACTTTGCTCATAATTATTCGCTTATAACTTTAATCGTATTTTTAACTTCTTCAGCAATTTTCCTTGCTTCGTTTAAATCTTCGTTTACTATGGTAACATGTCCCATTTTTCTAAAGGGTCTGGTTTGCTTTTTTCCATAAATATGTGGTGTTACACCAGGCATTTTCATAATGTCTTCAATGTTTTGGTACACAACATTTCCGGTATGTCCTTCAGCTCCAACCAAATTTACCATAATTCCACCAACTATACTTTCAGTTTTGCCTAAAGGTAAATTTAAAATAGCTCTTAAATGCTGTTCAAATTGCGAAGTGTAACTAGATTCTATGGTATGATGTCCAGAGTTATGCGGCCTTGGAGCTACTTCATTTACTATAATATCATTATCGTGAGTTTGAAACATTTCAACGGCCAATAGCCCCACATGATTAAAAGCTTGAGATACTTTTAATGCAATTTCAGTGGCCTTTTTTGCGACTTTTTCATCGATTCTAGCAGGGCAAATAACATATTCCACTTGATTGGCTTCTGGATGGAATTCCATTTCAACCACTGGGTAAATAGCAACTTCTCCCTTAGGATTTCTAGCTACAATAACGGCTAATTCCTTTTTAAACGGAATCAGGTTTTCTGTTATGCATTCTACATTAGGTAAATCTTTTAAATCGGCCTCTGTTCTAACAATTTTCACACCGTTTCCATCATAACCAAATTGAGAGCTTTTCCAAACAAAAGGAAAATTCAAGCCACCGTTATGTACGGCATCTAAAATTTGCGACGCATAGGCAAATCTTGAAAAATCGGCTGTTGGAATGTCGTGATCTCTATAAAATAATTTTTGTGTGGCTTTGTTTTGTATAGTGCGAAGCGTTTTGGACGAGGGATATACTTTTACGCCTTCTTTTTCCAAAGCTTCTAAGGCATTGGTGTTTACATTTTCAATTTCAAATGTTAGTACATCTACGTTCTTTCCAAAATTATAAACAGCATCGTAGTCCATTAAATCTCCTAAATAAAACTCGTTACAAGCTATTTTGCACGGTGCTTCGTTGCTGGCATCTAAAACAGCGGTGTGAATATCGAATTTTCTGGTATCGTAAAGTAACATTTTGCCCAATTGACCACCACCTAGAATGCCCAGTTTGAAAGTTGAAGAGAAAAATTTCATTGATTCTATTTTCCACAAAAGTACAAATCAAATGGCTTTGAAAAAACTAAATCCAAAACAATCTAAATGAGAATTCGTAAAACCTTAATCAAATGATTATCTTTGCCTTTCTAAAAAAAATAAAACAAGTGGTTAAGCTTCACGATTTACAATTCAAGCCGTTTATTTCTGAAAAAGAAATATTACAGACAGTTGAACGAATGGCAATAGAAATAGCCGAAGACCTTAAAGACGAAGTACCTGTGTTTATTGGTATTTTGAATGGCTCGTTTATGTTTGTTAGCGATTTCGTAAAAAAATATCCAAAACCTTGCGAGGTTACTTTTATTAAATTGGCGTCGTATGAAGGTGTTAAATCAACTGAAGATATTCAACGTTTAATTGGATTGACTCAAGATTTAAGTGGAAGAACCGTGGTTATTTTAGAAGATATCATCGATTCTGGAAATACGCTTGAAGAAGTCCACAGAATATTTAAAAGTGAAAACGTAAAACAACTAATAATTGCTACGCTGTTTCACAAGCCAACCGCTTATAAAAAAGATTATAAATTACACTATGTAGGTATTGAAATACCAAATAAATTTATTGTAGGATACGGATTAGACTATGATGGGTTAGGTAGGGATTTGCCAGAAATATATCAATTAAAAACCACACAACACATGACTAATATCGTGCTATTTGGCCCTCCAGGAGCAGGGAAAGGAACACAGGCAAACTACTTAAAAGAAAAATATAATTTGGTGCATATTTCTACAGGAGATGTGTTTCGTTTTAATATAAAAAATGAAACAGCTTTAGGAATGATTGCCAAATCTTATATGGATAAAGGAGAACTTGTTCCAGACCAAGTAACTATTGATATGTTAAATGCTGAAGTTGAAAAAAACGCCGATGCAAAAGGTTTTATTTTTGATGGTTTTCCACGTACAAATGCACAAGCAAAAGCCTTAGACAAACTTATGGATTCCAAGGACTCTCAAATTGATGCCATGGTGGCTCTTGAAGTTGAAGATGAGATTTTAGTAGAGCGCGTATTGGGACGAGGTAAAACCAGTGGTCGTGCAGATGATGCAGACGAAAACATTATTAGAAATAGAATTAAAGAATACTATAGTAAAACAGCTATATTAAAAGATTACTATTCAGCTCAAAATAAATATTTTGGAGTTGATGGTGTTGGAGATATCCAAGATATTACCAAACGCTTGAGTGTAGTAATCGATAAATTATAAATTATTGCGCCTGCTCAATCAGGAGCTAAAACAATAAGTTTCATTTAATACAATTTCCACATTTGTGGATGAATAATATGACAGAAGGAAATTTCGTTGACTATGTAAAATTGCATGTATCTTCCGGAAACGGAGGTAAAGGTTCTGCGCATTTACACCGAGAGAAATTTGTAGAAAAAGGAGGTCCAGATGGTGGAGATGGAGGACGTGGAGGTCATGTTATTATGCGTGGAAACGCGAATCTTTGGACACTTTATACCTACAAGTTTAAAAGACATTTTAAAGCGGATCATGGCGAACATGGAGGTAAGAGCAGAAGTACAGGTTCCGATGGACAAGATGTGTATATGGACGTTCCACTTGGAACTATAGTAAGAGATAGAGAAACCGAAGACGTAATTTTTGAAATTACCGAAGATGGCGAAGAAAAAATTATAGCTCAAGGAGGTTTGGGAGGTCGTGGTAACTGGCACTTTAAAACATCCACAAACCAAACGCCAAGATATGCTCAGCCTGGAATTCCGGGTCAAGAATTGGATATTGTTTTAGAACTTAAATTATTAGCTGACGTTGGTTTGGTAGGGTTTCCAAATGCTGGAAAATCAACGTTACTTTCTGTGGTTAGTGCTGCAAAACCTAAAATTGCAGACTACGAATTTACCACCCTTAAACCCAATTTGGGAATTGTAGAGTATCGCGATTTCAAAACCTTTGTAATGGCCGATATCCCTGGAATTATTGAAGGTGCTGCCGAAGGGAAAGGGCTTGGGCATTACTTTTTGCGCCATATTGAAAGAAATTCCGTTTTATTATTTTTAATTCCTGCAGATGCAGACGATATTAGAAAACAGTACGATATTCTTTTGGATGAATTAAAACGTTATAATCCTGAAATTCTGGATAAGGAACGATTTGTGGTTATTTCAAAAAGTGATATGCTTGACAACGAATTAAAAGCAGAACTAAAAGTAGAACTGGATAAAACACTTCCGGTGGAATACATGTTTATCTCTGCGGTGGCCCAACAAGGACTTACCGAGTTAAAAGATAAACTTTGGAAAATGCTTAATGCTTAAAAATATCTAAGAAATTGATGTTTTAGATATAATTTCAAAGCGTTTAAAACTTATTTTCAAACCTCATACGGAGTTAAAACCTATGAGGTTTTTTTATTTATTATTTCATATCTTTAAAATAAAAATGAAAAAGTCAGCCTCCATATTTTTTCTGTTCATTTGCCTATCCTGCGGTGTTACCGTTAATTACGATTACGAAAAAAGCACCGATTTTTCCAAATACAAATCCTACAGCTATTTTACTAACATGAATACCGGTTTAAGCGAATTTGATTCCAAGCGCTTATTTAAAGCTGTCGATCATACAATGGCTTTAAAAGGATTTACCTTATCAGAAGACTCCGATTTTATTATCAACATTGAAAGCTCTACTTATCAAGAAAACAGAAGTAATTCTTCAGTTGGAGTAGGTGTTGGCGGTGGTGGTGGAAATGTTGGGGGAGGTATTTCGGTAGGAATTCCCATAGGTCAAGCCAATATGTCCAGACAAATTAAATTCGATTTTGTCGATGCTAAAACCAATCAGCTATTTTGGCAAGCTATTTCTAGTGAAACTGATGTTCCAAGAGACTATCCGGAAGAGCGTGAAGAAAAATTGAAGCAAATCGTTACTAAAGTTTTAGACGGATTTCCTCCAAAGAAGTAACAGCAACTTTATCATTTTCATAACAATTCAAAATGCCAAAGCTGTATTTCGTTTTGTAACTTTGATTTCATTTAAAAATATACATCATGGACACATTACAAAATAAAGTAGCCTTCATAACTGGAGGTACCAAGGGAATTGGATACGGAATTGCGCAATCGCTTATCAAACAAGGAATCCATGTAGCTATTACCGGTAGAAATTTAGCAGCTGCCCAAGAAGCAGCTAAGAGCTTAAATCAAGATTCAAAAAACTCTGCCAAAGCTATTGGTTTGGAGGCAGATGTTCGTGATTTAGAAAGTCAGGAGCAAGCTGTAAAGCAAGTTATCAAACAGTTTGGAAAGTTGGATATTGTTATAGCTAATGCTGGATTAGGTCATTTTGGTAGTATAGAGGATTTAACCAAAGACCAATGGAATGAAACGATTGACACCAATTTAACGGGTGTTTTTAATTCCATTAAAGCCAGTATCTCTGCATTAAAAGAAACAAAAGGCTATTATATTACTATTTCAAGTTTGGCAGGTACTAACTTTTTTGCGGGCGGTTCTGCCTATAACGCGAGTAAATTTGGAGTTACCGGATTTACACAAGCTGTGATGTTGGATTTGAGACAGTATGGAATTAAAGTAAGTACTATTATGCCCGGTTCTGTATCGACCTTTTTTAATGGAAATGAACCGGATGAAAGTGATGCTTGGAAAATTCAAATTGAAGATATTGGAGAGCTGGTTGTCGATTTATTAAAAATGAATCCAAGAACCTTACCAAGTAAAATTGAAGTAAGACCAACTATGCCTTCAAGCAAATAAGTATTCTTTTGCTTCTGATGTCAGCAATGAGAATAATACAAAACTTGATTTTATAAAGTATCAATTTAGTTTAATCAAATGTTATTCATTAAAAAATAACTTCCAGACCAATTAGGTTTGGCAAGCAAAACAATAAAAAAAGAGGCTTTTATATAGGCCTCTTTTTTATCTAGATAGTTATTGGGATAACATCTTATTTTTGGAATGAAATTTAATTCTTAACAAGTTTCTTATTTGCAATTAACACTTTGTTTGAGTAAAAATTTACTAGGTAAACGCCCGAACTAAAGGTGCTGATGTCTATAGTAGATTTTTCATTATTAGAGAAATCGGTAGTCAGTATCTTTTTGCCATCCAAGCTAATAATTTCAATAGTTAGTTGTGTGCTTAAAGAACTTTTATAAGAAAAATTCAGAAGATCCTGCGATGGATTTGGAAACATGCTAATGCTTAATTTATTTTCTTCACTAGTAATTTCAGTAATTCCAATTGTTGAAATATTTATATTCCAAGTTACCGTATAGGCATGTATGGCTTCGTGGTTATCGATTCTTTGCAATAACGTATTATCTGTTACAACAGCAGTTAAAGTGTTGTTGCCTTCGTTTAAATCCGTTTCTATAAGTTCCAAATTATCTACATTCGATGCGAAATTAATAGAATTAAGAGTCCACGAACTTTCTAGCGTATTAGGTAAAGGGGCAACGAGAGATAAACTAAATTCGAGAGGAAAACTTGGGTTTTCAATAAGGCCATTCTCTGGAAGATAAGAATCGATAGGAGATACTAAATCGTGTATCTTTTCTATGATACCTTCTTTACAAACCGAACAAAAAGGATAACCCAAATAGCGCATTTTACAGCCTTGATGTGGTCTAAACCAGGTGGCTTCAGATCCAGTTGAGCCATAAGCATAAATTCCAACACCATTACTGCTCATCCAATTGGCCCACTTTACTAGACTCGGATTTGTTTCTTGCGTCATGTTTATGCCTTCTTCTGCTAGAATATCTCCAGGATAATATTCATCTTTTAAGTTGATAAGCGAATGACCAATTTCATGAATCGCAATTTCACTAGAACTTGCACCAGTTGAAGCGATTGGAAACATACCACCACTACCGCCATAATGAGGAGCGTTTACAAGAATGAGTCCTTGATCATACAGCGGGAAGTTATCTGCCAGAACACTCATAACAGCAGCAAAGTTTTCGGTATATAATAGTCTATGTACATTATAGCTATCGTAGCTGGTACCAAAATAATTGTCTACACTTGAAATGGGAACATTATAACTTCCTTCGTCTGCTGCAGTTCCTGGATGACTGGCGCCACTTTCGTTTGAAGGGATATTTATAATATAAACATTAAAATAATTACTGTATTCAGCAAAAGGCGATTGGCTGAACATATCGGTAACAAAGTTGTTGGCATCGGTTTCAAACTTAGCAAATTCAGTTGTTTGATAACCATCTCCCATAATAACAATGTTGATACGGTTATCCATATCGCCCGAATTTTTGATATTCTCAACATCAAATACTTGCGAAAAAGACATTTGAAAAGTAATTAAAGTAAGAAGAAAGAGTAATGTGTGTTTCATATAATTACAGTTTGGTAGTAAGTATTTTATTTGGTTTTTGGTTTTCACTAATCTCTCTTATTTCAAGAAATTTTGTGTTTTCTATATAAGGAGCTCTTATAACAAATTGTGTACTATCCAATTCGATAAGACGTTTTTCAAGATTTCCAGAATCGTTTACAAATTCAACTATTTTTTTTAAGGGATTTTCAATATTCACTACTTGTAAAACATTCTTTTTACTATCTAAAAATGCACATTCCAAATCTCCTTCGGTTTGATTCTTGTCGTTATTAGAAAAACCTTTTATTTTTCCATCTACAAGTTTGTGTTTTAGAAAGGTGATTTCTGTTTCCGTATTTTTGTTTTTTTTGATATTATAAGTTAAAAACACGACTCTTGGAGACATTTCTTTTTCGGACGGTTGGACTTTTGTACTGGCACACGAATGCATCAAAAATAAAATAATGAAAAATTTCAAAGGATATCTCAAGTTAGAGGTTCAAATAGATTAGTAA
>NZ_DATGNO010000093.1:0-2516 GCF_035306705.1 Xanthomarina sp. | reverse complement strand
AAAAGGCTTCAAGAAATTGGGGCCTTTTACTTTATAATAACTTTTTAAATCTTGCTATCTTCCATCGAAAGGAATTCAATTTCCAAATCATATAAAATTTCCCCAAAAAAACATGGAAATACTACAAATAATCACTAATTTTGAATCATTCTAAATAAGAAAATAGGATAAATAAATTTAAAACTCAAATTATGAAATTAGCATCTTTAGTAAACCATGTGGAATACCATGAAACAAGACCAACCATTCAAGTTTTAATGGAAACAGAAAGTGGAAAGGAAATTCGAATTGCTTTTAAAGAAGGGCAAGTAATGAAAGAGCATAAAACGCCTTTTCCTATTGTTGTTGAAATTTTTGAAGGTGCTATCGATTTTGGTGTAAATGGCATAGTTCATCAATTAAAAAAAGGAGATTTAATTGCTTTGGAAGGTGGCGTGCCCCACGATTTAACTGCGGTTAAAACTAGTACAGTACGCTTAAGTTTAAATAAATTAGACTCTGCAAAACGTGTGGAAGGTGTTGTTAATCAATCTTAATTGTTTTTACTGTTCTAAATAACTGAAGTTTATTTAATTTTTAAAATTGAAAATAATGTATTCGCAAAAAGACATAGCCCAATTTGTTCAAAAGGAACCTCTTTTAAAAGAGATCATGGCGTTGAAACCTGTGACTTGGATTAACTCCAAAAAGAAAACCATGTTGGACATGCCAGATTTTTCAATTACTAAAGAAGATATGGCAAATGCAGAAGCCTTGTGGGACCGGTTTGCTCCATTTTTTGCCGAAGCCTTTCCAGAAACCCAGAAAACCCATGGTATTTTAGAATCTCCTTTAAAAGAACTTCTAAATATGAAAGATCTTTTAAATAAACAAAATCCTAAAATAGAAGGTAGGCTGTTTTTAAAATGCGATAACAAACTTCCAATAGCTGGATCTATTAAAGCGCGAGGTGGGTTTTTTGAAGTCTTGCGTTATGCCGAAAAATTGGCTTTAGATGCGGGTATGCTAAAAAAATCTAATTATCAGGATTTTGCGTCTTCAGAGTTTAAAACCTTTTTTAGTCAGTATAAAATAGGTGTCGGTTCTACAGGTAATTTAGGTTTGAGTATTGGTATTATAAGTGCAGCCTTAGGGTTCCAGGTAACCGTTTATATGTCTGCAGATGCCAAAGTTTGGAAAAAGGATTTGCTCAGGGAAAAAGGTGTAAAGGTAGTGGAGTTTTCTGGCGATTTTAGCGAAGCCATTTTAGCTGGAAGAGAACAAACCCAAGCCGATGCGATGGCCTACTTTGTGGACGACGAAAACTCCAAGGATCTGTTTCTTGGTTATTCTGTAGGTGCCTTACGGGTGGCTAGACAACTGGAAGCAGCAAATATAAAGGTAGATGCGCAGCATCCTTTATTCGTGTATTCGCCTTGTGGGGTTGGAGGTTCGCCAGGAGGAACAGCATTTGGTCTAAAGCAAATTTATGGCGATCATGTCCATTGCTTTTTTGTAGAACCTACCCATTCTCCCGCTGTTTTAACGGGACTCCTTACTGGGGAAAATGGACAAATTAGTGTTCAAGACCTAGGAATTGATAATAAAACAGAGGCCGATGGTTTGGCCGTTGGCCGTCCGTCAAGCTTTGCGACTTCAATAAGTAGCCATCTTATAAGTGGTCTTTACACCATAGAAGACCAAAAACTTTATAGTTTACTAATGCAATTAATGGATGCCGAGAACATATTTTTGGAGCCTTCTGCAACTGCAGGTCTTATTGGGCCTCAAAAAGTTATAGATACAGATTATGCCGAAAAGCATAATTTAAACATGAAAAACAGCACTCACGTTGTTTGGGCTACTGGTGGCGATTTGGTACCAGAAAAAGAACGTTTGGAATTTTACCAGCGTGGCCTAACAGAAGTGATGCATTAAAATATTTATTCTAGCATAATTCTATGGTTAATTAAATAGCTAATAAATTTTAATTAGAGTTTTTTGTGATAAAGAGAAGTTCTAGTTTTAAGTTTAGAAAGATTCGTTTTAATGCACTTTGTATGAGTGAATTATCTTATTTTTATTGTTTGATAAAGCGGAATTTCTGACTAAATTGGAGTTAAAAAAGCGCCTCAAAGCGCACTTTATCGGTGCTTTTGACGTTTTGTCGATAAATGTTTTGTTATATCTTGATTTTCAATTATATTAGACGTCCTTGTTAAGTCCCAAATTCGAAAGATTCAACTTAAAAAGGTTAATTAATTCATTTAAGACATGTTATGTCTTACTCCCTCACATGGTTAAAAAATATGTTGTAACGTAGGTATGCGCATATTTTAAACTTAATAATCCATTTCTTCCCTCAATTAAAGTTTTGCGAAACGCAAAGCTTGCTTAGCATTTTGAATTAATTATTTAACTAAATATCATACTTATGAAATCCCTATCAATTACATTATTAGTAGCATTTTTTTGTGTAACAGTATCAGGTGTTAATCCAGTCAACACCGAAGTAAACAAGAGTTCTAAGGAAACTA
>NZ_DATGNO010000092.1:0-12352 GCF_035306705.1 Xanthomarina sp. | reverse complement strand
AAAAGCAACCAAAAATGCAATCAAATTATATAACTCTAAAAGATTACATTTATCTTTAGACTATAAAATACCTAATAACGTGCATAAAAATGCAGCTTAATTTTAATCAATAATCTGTAGACGTATTTTAGGACGAGACATTTGAAAAAAATGAACAAATCGATAATAATTGTACTTCTGACTTTAATGATTTTTAGTTGTACAGATATTAATCAATCGGAAAATAAGATTGCGGAAATTGAAAATTTGCGTGCTGAAAATGATAGTCTTAAGAAAATTGTAGCGGAAATAAATAATAAATATGTTTTTGACAGCATAACTGTCAGAGATATTCCATCATACAAAAACACTTATAAATTGAATTCAAATATTACTGGCGAAATTGTTTTTGTCGGATATAATAATGACAAACAAAATACGAATGTAATAATGATTGATAGTATTTCTTATAATCCAAAGAAACTATATAATCCTGACTCACTGATTTTGAGAAATGGCGGATTTCATTACGAGAAAAAATTAGATACTGAAAGAATCTATTGGAAAGCCGAAATTCAAACTAAACATAAATACGGAAAAAAGTTTGAAGGAATTTTATCCAACACTGCACAAGTGAAAAAAAACTAATGGCAACACTGTGTACCTTGCCCGCCTGCCTGGCCGGTCCGGCAGGCGGGTAAAAAATGCTTATTTTAGTACCTAATCAAAAGGAAAGTGCGTGTTTGTTTTTCATCCAATTTTTGTTTTCCTATTTCTTCTATAAATTAATAAATAAAGGAAACCGTAGTAAGCAATTTTAAGGCAGGTTCCAATAAATTCAAAATAATATACTTACTATGACAGAGTTTTGGGAAGAAGCATTTAGAAACAAGAAGGACATGTGGGGTTTTGAACCTGCAAAATCCACTCTATTGATAAATGACTTCTTTATGGAGCAAAATGTGAAAAACATACTTATTCCTGGAATAGGTTATGGACGAAATGCTCAAATATTTAGGGATCATGGAATGACAGTAACTGGCATTGAAATTTCCAAAACTGCCATTGATTTAGCCCATAAACATTTTGGAAGTGACTTGATTATTTATCACGGCTCTGTAACTGAAATGCCTTTTGACGAAAAACAGTATGACGGAATATATTGTTATGCTTTAATTCACTTGTTGGACAAAAAAGAAAGAGAAAACCTAATACAAGACTGCTATAACCAACTATCGGAAAATGGGTTTATGGTTTTTACAACTGTTACAAAGGAAGCGCAAATTTATGGTCAAGGGATTTGTATTGACAAAGACAGATTTGAAATATTTGGCGGTGTAAAAATGTTCTTTTACGATAGAGAGACCATACAAGAAGAGTTTGGCAAAGCAGGACTATTTGAAATAACAGATGTGATGGACGTCTACCCCTTTTACCTCATAAAATGTAGGAAAGGGAATAAAAAAAAGCTTTAGCAACATGATAAAACATAACTAGTAAGTGTTAAACCAAAAAGTTTAGTGTTAATTTGCGACTAGATATTTTACATTTTAGCAGTCGTAGTCCTTTGGTAGGACTTTAAATAGAATTGATAAAAACATAAAAATTGGGTTTTGGGTCAATCCTGAAAATTAGCGTCTTCAAACACGTTAGTTTTCATCCACAAACCGATATAGCCAATTAAAAATGAACACGGTAAAAACATATCAAAAAGTAAATTCTGAAAAGGAGAACGTAAGTTTTGGGATATCTAAAATGGAAGATATCTATACAAAACGAAACGGGAAAGTTGACGAGCCACACAGACATAACTACTATACGGTTTTAATTATCAATAATGCGAAGGGACTACATAAAATAGACTTCAACTCTTACGAGCTATCAAACAAACAAATTTTCTTTGTTGCTCCTGGACAAGTACACCAAGTTATTGAAACAGAAAAATCTTTTGGGTTTGCAATGACTTTTTCTAATCTGTTTTTAGTGGAAAACTCTATTCCTTTATCATTTATTGACAGTTTGAATCTCTTTCAAAATTATGGACAAAGCCCACCATTATTCCCAGAAAAAGAACAATTTGATATTATAGAAGATTATGCAAAAAACATTTTTAAACTGTTTAACAGTGATGCAGAAATGAAGAGTTTATCTATCGGTTCATTTTTAAAACTCTTACTGATAACGTGTAATAATATTTGTGCCATAAACCCCATCGAATCGGATGTAGATACTTCTGGCGATAACCTAATTAGGGCTTTTAAAAAAGCCGTAGAAAACGATTATAAAAAAGAACATTCTACCACGTATTATGCAAATGGACTTTATATTACTCCCGACCATTTAAATCGCACCGTCAAAGCAAGAATCGGGAAAACTGCCAAAGACTATATTCAAGCAAGAATAATAACCGAAGCAAAAAGATTGCTCTATTTTTCGGATTTAGCAAATAAAGAGATTGCCTATGAGTTAGGTTTTAATGAGCCTGCAAATTTTAGTGCATTTTTTAAAAAACACACCCAATTATCACCTTCAGCTTTCAAGAAAAATGAAATTAAATCTTAATCGCAAAAAACGTAATAGATCTTCTATTACCTAATGGAATCATTTTAAAGTTTGCTGCTTCCTCGCCATTTTTATTTTCATGATGGCAGCGCTCTGCCTCAGCTTTAAAACAGACTGATTTTCAGTCAACTACATCAATGACCATATGTTTTATTGCATAATCTGGATTAAATATCGGATTTTCATACGTTTACCCCTTTTTTTCATATTCCACAGTCTTACAATCGGTTATATCTTTGTACTATACTTTTAAAGCAAAGAATATGGACCGTAAGAAATTTATTAAAAATGCCCTTTTAACAGGTGTTTTTGGTGCTATTGCTCCGCAAACATTTAAAGCAACCAATAGCAAACCCGTAAAATCAACTTACAATACATTGATGCAACAAGTAGGATTTAATCACCTGCCTGCCGATAGTCCAGGACAGACAGGTTTAACTAATAAAAACACACATACAATGAACACAGTAATTCACAAAGCAGAAACAAGAGGAAAAGCAAATCACGGTTGGTTAAACTCACATCATACATTTAGTTTTGCCAATTATCACAACCCAGAAAGAATGAATTTTGGTGTACTACGTGTCTTGAATGACGACATTGTACAAGCTGGAATGGGTTTTGGAACGCATCCACACGATAATATGGAAATTATATCCATTCCATTAGAAGGCGATTTAGAGCATAAAGACAGTATGGGAAATATAGCAGTAATTAAAGAAGGCGATGTACAAGTACTAAGTGCTGGAACTGGTGTTACCCATTCAGAATACAACAAGAACAAAGACAAAGAAGTTAAATTTCTTCAAATTTGGGTGTTTCCTAAGGAGAAAAATGTAACGCCACGTTATGACCAAATTTCCATTAGAGATATTGCAAAAGACAATGAATTTTATCAAGTGGTTTCTCCTAACAAAGACGATCAAGGTGTTTGGATCAATCAAGATGCCTGGTTTCATATAGGAAATTTCACAAAAGGAAGTATAGATGCGTACAAAATTAAAAAAGAAGGAAATGGCGTCTATGCATTCATTCTTGAAGGTGAAGTTGAAATCAATAATGAAAAGTTATCCAAAAGAGATGGCATGGGTGTTTGGGATACCGATTCCATAAGTGTAAAAGCAACAGAAAACGCACGCGTCCTTTTAATGGAAGTACCTATGTCCATGTAATTAAAACCCATTAAACCTATTCTATAAATTTAAATAAAACACCACATGGAACTAATCATAAAAGAACAAGAAAACAAAGGCTTTGCAATGGCTAGAGAGGATAATAAAAGAGCCGGATTAATGACCTATTCCATTGCAGGAAAAGACCATATTATTATCGATCATACAGAAGTTGACACTGAGTTTAAAGGCAAAAATATTGGAAAACAATTGCTCTACAAAATTGTAGAAATGGCAAGAGAAAAAAATATCAAAATTACACCATTATGTCCTTATGCAAATGCACAGTTTAAAAAACTAACAGACATTCAAGACGTATTAAAACACTAATAAATTAAATTATAAACAATTAAAAATTATAAAAATGAATAACAACACAAATTGGTCAATCGACAACGCACATTCAGAAATTGCTTTCAAAGTAAAGCATATGATGATTTCAACAGTAACTGGACATTTCGAGGATTTTCAAGCAACTGCCAAAACAAATGGTGAAAATTTCGACAATGCTACTCTGGAATTTAGTGCAAAAACAGCATCTTTAAACACTAAAAACAAAGACAGAGATACACATTTAAAATCGGATGATTTTTTTAATTCTGAAAAATTTCCTGAAATGACATTTGTTTCAAAATCTTTTAATGGTGATAAATTAGTTGGCGATTTAACCATCAGAGATGTCACCAAAGAAATTACTTTAGATGCCGAACTTAATGGTATTGCTGTAGATCCTTATGGGCAAACAAAAGCTGGTTTTGAAATGAAAGGTGAAATTAATAGAAAAGACTTTAATTTAACCTGGAATGCAGTTACAGAAGCAGGAAGCATTGTAGTTTCTGATAAGGTGAAATTGGAAATTGACGTACAATTTATAAAGCAATCTTAGTGTAAATTTGCACATATTTAGTGAGATTTAAAAGTTCAAAAGACTCATAAACTACACTAAGGATTAAAAACAAATTACGGTTTGGGTTCACGCTCAAACCGTTTTTTCTTTAAGCAATAAAATTATTGGTTGTAAAATCACTTTCTAGATATTCTGGCAAAGTTTTTGCAACCTAGATAAAACGACAAAATCAAACTTAAATTTTAAAAAATTAATTAAAAAAATGACAAAGAACATTTTAGCCCTTGGAGTAATTGCAACATTATTTTTAAATTCTTGTAAAGAAACACCAAAGCAAGAAAACACAGAAACAACCACAACAGAAACCGTTGAAAAAGTTGCTGACAATATGATAACAACAACGACAACCGATAAAAACGGAAATACATTAAACATGTCCTTTAATAATACCAAAGGAACTGTAACAATAAGTTTTAATGGGGAAACTAGCGAATTGGTTCAGGAAAAATCAGCATCTGGAATTTGGTATAAAAACAACCAATATGAATTGAGAGGAAAAGGAAACGATATCGAATTGAAAAAAGACGGGAACGTAGTCTTTGAACATCAAGACGATGTAGTAAATACATCTCTTAAAGACAACGAAGGTCGTACGCTAGACATGACCTTCAACAACACTGAGGGAACAGTTAAAGCCTATTTAAATGGTGGAGAACAGATTGATTTAGTAGCAGAAAAAGCTGCGTCAGGAATTTGGTACAAAAACGATCAATATGAATTAAGAGGAAAAGGTGAAAACCTCGAATTAACCAAAGACGGAAAAACAGTATTCAAAAAATAGAATTGCCATTAACCCCTTGCATAAATCGTACACAATAACCTGTTGATAATTTGACAAGTACATTAATTATGTTTATATTCATTTTATTATGAATCAATTACTTACGAAATGTGTTTTAGGGGTTTTATTTTTTTCTGGTAGTATGTTTTCTATAGCTCAAAGTATGGAACAAAAAGCCATTCCTCTTGAAGGAAATGCTAGCTTAGACAAGCTAATTTCGGCAGCTGCCAATAAGGAATTAGTACTGTTGGGCGAGGCTAGCCATGGTACCCACGAGTATTACTTATGGCGAGATAATATTAGTAGAAGACTGATAGCTGAACAAGACTTTGGTTTTATTGCGGTAGAAGGCGATTTTGCTAGTTTATATCAACTCAATCGCTATGTAAAAAATTTAGATGGTGCAGCAAGCTCCGCCAAAGAAGTTTTGTTAAAGCTCGACAGATGGCCAACTTGGATGTGGGCCAATGAAGAAGTTGTGGCCTTGGCCGAATGGCTCCGTAAGCACAATGACCAACTACCACAAGATAAAAAAGTAGGTTTTTATGGCATGGACGTATATGATGAATGGAATTCCAAAAAAGTAGTTTTAGATTTACTGAAATCAACATATCCGTCTGCTTATGTCTATGTAAAAGACCAATACAAGTGTTTCGAGCCACACAAAGGAGATAGCTGGAGATATGCACATGCCGTGGACGCTGGAAAAAAGGGTTGTGCTACGGCCACAAACAATGTGGTAGCTTATATTAGAAACAACCGTAATAGTTTTTCAGAACTTTCTGATGACACGTTTTTTTATTTGTTACAAAACGCGATTGTTGTACATAACGCCGAGGAGTTTTACAGGGAAAGCGTAGCCTCAAGAGGAAGTGTTTCATGGAACTCTAGGGTTCATCACATGCATGGCACCGTCAATGATTTATTGGATCTTTACGGTAAGAATTCCAAAGGAATAGTTTGGGCACACAACACCCATATTGGCGATGCAGAATACACAAACATGCGAAACACTGGCGAGAAAAACATTGGGCAGCTTAGCCGCAAAGGATTGGGCACCGATAATGTTTTCTTGATTGGTTTTACCACTTATGAAGGAAAAGTAATGGCAGGTCCAAGTTGGGGCGCTCCTATGAAGGAAATGACCATTCCACCGGCTGTTTCCAATAGCATTGAACATCAATTGAATCAAATCGACCTGGAACGTTTCTATCTGATTTTTGATAAAGAAGACCGCATGGAAAAAAACCTAAAGGCAACGGGTAATCGAGCCATTGGGGTCGTCTATAATCCTAGAGGAGACAAAAGACAATTTGTACCCACCATAGTTCCAATGCGTTACGACGCTTTATTCTTTTTCAAGAAAACCACAGCATTGCGAGTCTTGAAACCGTGAAATTTACAAAAACAGACTAATTTCTAATCCGAAAAATTAAGATTTATTTACATCTCACATGTTATACAAGCCAACAAAGAGGATTTTGAATTTATGAAGTCCTGGTTCGAGAAGCCCTCTGAAAAATAAATGATTGGAAGAATTATAATTACTAAAAAATAAAAATTCAATCCTTTCCTTCACCAATCAAACAAAAAAGCACTTAAATAAAATTTACTTCTATTTAAGTGCTTTTTAATGAAGGCTGAAAAGAATTTCATTTCCACCCTCCTATTCTTACAAACTTTTTTAATTAGATCTTGATTACTTTTTTTGTAATTTCCAGACCTTGGTTTTCTATGGAAATAACATAAACACCTTGAGATAAGAAAGAACTGTCCCAACTAAAAGACGTGTCACTTTGATTTTTGCTATAAACGGTTCTGCCCGTTAGATCGGTAACTTTAAAGGTGTAATTTCCTGTTACATTTTGAGGAAGTATTATGTTTAGCTGTTCCGAGAACGGATTTGGATAAATAGAGACGTTTGCTTCAACAACATCTTGAATCCCTAAAAACTCATTTATTTTGAAAGCCGGAGAAATTACTTGCTCCTGAATGTTTCCAACAGCATCTGTACATGTTACTTTTAGGTCGTACCAACCAGTAGCCGAATTGGTTGTTATACCTTCAAGAGGAGCTTCGTAATAATCGCCAAAAGCTTGCATTTGGAAATACTCCGGATACTCGGTAAGTAAAAGTTCTGTCCAATCATTTTGATGGTAAATACTATAGGAAACCGTTACATTATTTCCCGATTCATAGGCATAATATCCACTTGATCCATCAATTGAGGTATAGTTGAAATCTCCAGCAGCTAGTCTTAGGGTCGCTCCTTGGGCAGTGTCAAAAACACTAGTTACTTGGTTATCGGAATTTCGGAATTGTAAGTGCTGCAAAGTTGGTGGTGCATCGTCTTCATCTGCATTATAAATAATGGTCGTGGTGTTTTTTCCCTCAAGTCCATCCACCAAGGTATTGGCATTAGTCAGCACAATTTCAAATTGTCCGCCCGTTGGCAAATTAAACGTTTTAAAATCCTGATAGGTTCCTGAAAAAACAACACTCCCATTTTGTTTTACTTCAATTTGGGTTGCCAAATAATCACTTTCTCTGTTTTCTCCATAGCGCCCTTTACTTGTTGTTTTAAATTCATTGGGAGACACTTTAAAACCAGTAACCGTTATCGGAACATTGTCGCCTAATATTACAGAAGATGTTGTTGTATTATCAAAAGAAAATCTGGGATGGAATGAAAGTAAATGCATCACGTTATTGTCCAATACATAATAATCATCACCTAAAAAGGGAGCAGCATGTGTATTAGCAGATACGTCTCCAGAACCATATAAAACCCCACCGTTGTCATCTGAAAAAACTGGACT
The DNA here is from genome assembly GCF_035306705.1 of Xanthomarina sp. GTDB lineage: Bacteria > Bacteroidota > Bacteroidia > Flavobacteriales > Flavobacteriaceae > Xanthomarina. The sequence goes on along the minus strand of NZ_DATGNO010000092.1, from coordinate 4,132 downwards.
TCCTTTCGTATAGTATTCTATTCCGCCCGTCGTTGGACTATTGCTTACATAACGATCAATAATACCAGGAATCACCAACAAACCTGCTGGATCACCATCTAAAGGATTATTCAAGAAACCTCTAAAAGGAGCATCTCCAGAATCTATAACCCCACCAGCACTCAACGTCCAACCAAGCAATAAATTTCCATTAAAAGTAGATGCGACGAAGTATGCCGGAGCAACAGTACTACCAGCCGATTGAGTTGGTTGAAACAATTCCGTATGGTAGCTCCAATTCGCTGGATCGTTCTCTATAGAGACCGGCCCTTCAATTCCAGTTAGAGTTTGGTACTTACTAAAATAATTTCCTAATTCGAAGCCAGCGCCCATTAACGTTTGTAAAATTGAATAACGCTCACTCACATGACTGATGTAGAAATTCCAAACCGGGTCTGCTACACCAAAAGGATCAGTCTCAATATAGTAGTCACCAATAATTACGAGGTTTATGGGATTAAAATGAAGATAACGGTCAAAAAAGATATAACCTCCAGCTCCAGCCTCTGGTTCTAAGATTCCTCCGTTTTCGTTAAATGTGGTAATAGAAACATAGTTAACAGCATCGGCGGTATTCAATTCGAGACTGGTGTTTCCTTGAACGCTTTGCTGTTCTTTTATTACGATATGTGAATATGAATTACCCGATTCAAGAGCTTGAAACTCGGTCATAATATCATAAGTTCCATCAGGAATATTTACAACTATGGGATTTGTGCCATTATAATTGGCAGTTTGCATATAACCAGATTCGTTAAATATTAAAACGGACATTACATAAAATTGATTGGCATCAAAAACCAAGTTCATGCTCAAAGCGTTATTTGCTGCGTTTTCACTTCGTGTTGAATTCTGAATAGAAGTATGATTTTTCAGGAAAACTTTATTACCGTTTTTATCTAAAACTTTGGTGTAGCCAGCTTCATTAAAATGATGTTCACTTTTTAAACTAGCGTCTAAGGTACCTGTTATATGTTCTGAAAGCATTTGCTGTGCAGATAACGAAAATCCGCTGACAAGCCATAGAAACGTCATTATCCCAAAAAGATGGGCTTTTCTTGAAAAATAGAGCTTTTTCATAATTATTAAGAATTAGGATTAATAAAATAATTAAGATATAGAAATGCTTTTCATTATAGATAGAGTGAAAAGCGCAAAACTATCCATGTGTTGTTCATTGGATAAAAATTTCGCCTTTAGGTTACAAATCTGAAGTTTTAAAAAAATTGTTTTCTTGGGAACATGCACATTTTTTTTTGGGGAAGTCTGCATTGCGAGACCTAAATTTCATTAAGGCTGTGCGGTTTATAAATTTATATTCAACCTTGCTAATCGTATAAAATTAAATTACTACCAAAATGACGTTAAATATTCTCAATTTCGTTTTTATATTTAGTAATTTTACCCGAAAATCTACAAATTATTAATTATTAGTACTAAAAATTCACAAGAAAGCTATGTTAGGGTTTAAAATTTAGCTTTGTATTTAATATTACTTCTATTATGCGTAAGAACTTTTATATTTTATCAACTGCATCGCTATTGATAACGCTTGGATTAGCAATTTTTTTAAGTCCAAATTGGTATGTGCTTTTTGTAATTGTCTTAGCCTTAACTGTATTAGGATATTATGATGTTATTCAAACGCGACATACTATTATGCGAAATTATCCTGTACTAGGGAGATTGCGTTTTGTACTTGAAGACCTACGACCAAAAATGTATCAGTATTTTATTGAATCTGATATTGATGGCCGTCCTTTTAATCGTGTGGATCGTTCTACGGTATACCAAAGAGCCAAAGGAGTACGTGATACCATTCCTTTTGGTACCCAACTTGACCTTTATGCAGAGGGTTACGAATGGATTTGCCATTCCATCGCACCAAAGGCTTTTGATACCTTAAATCAAGATCCTAGGGTAATGATAGGTAACAAGGATTGTAAACAACCTTATTCCGCCAGTATAATAAATATATCGGCCATGAGTTTTGGAGCTCTTAGTTCCGCCGCCGTTGAGGCCTTAAATGGTGGTGCTAAAATTGGGAATTTTGCGCATAATACCGGAGAAGGTGGTTTAAGTGATTATCATTTAAAGCATGGTGGAGATTTAATTTGGCAAATCGGGACCGCTTATTTTGGTTGCCGAACTGAGGACGGGAAATTCAACCCAGAACTTTTTGCTGAAAAAGCTGCACATCCTAATGTGAAAATGATTGAACTTAAAATTTCTCAAGGAGCTAAACCTGGACATGGTGGAATTCTGCCTGCAGAGAAAAATTCAGCGGAAATTGCTAGAATCCGACATATTACACCTCATACTAGAGTTAACTCTCCCCCTTATCATTCCGCTTTTGATACGCCAATAGAAATGGTGCATTTCATTAAAAAACTTAGAGATTTATCTGGAGGAAAACCAGTTGGTTTTAAATTGTGTATCGGTTATAAAAGTGAATTTATTTCCATTTGTCAAGCCATGGTAGATTTGGATATCTATCCTGATTATATTGCAGTGGATGGTGGTGAAGGTGGAACAGGAGCTGCTCCGCCCGAGTTCAGTAATTATGTAGGCGCTCCATTAATTGATGGTCTTGACTTTGTTCATAACATTCTAAATGGACTAGATATACGCCAACATATTAAAATTATTGCGGCTGGTAAAATATCGTCTGCGTTTCACGTAGCACGTGCTATTGCTTTAGGTGCCGACGCATGCTATCAGGCTCGCGCCATGATGTTGGCATTGGGATGCATACAAGCATTACTGTGTAATACAAATAAATGTCCTACCGGAATCACAACGCAAGATCCTAAGTTAACAATAGGCCTAGTTCCTGAAGATAAAAAAGTACGAGTTGCTCAATATCACAAAAAAACCATTCAAAATTTTGTTGAACTTTTAGGCGCTACTGGTTTAGATGAACCAAAGAATTTAACTCGTACTCATATTTATCGCCGTATTTCATTGAATGATATGATTACCTATGAAGAACTTTTTCCATCTATAAAATTAGGTGCCATGCGCAATGGAGAGATTCCAGAAAAATATAAATTAGATTTTACTTTTTCTGATAAAACGCGTTGGGGAATTCATCCATAAATAGTCTAACTTATCTGTTTTTAGTCTATTATAGAAAACCATAACCCCAAAGAAGGTTATGGTATAAAACATACCAACTTTGAAAAGTCTATAGATTTTTTAAAGTTGGTTTTTTATTTGAAGACCTACGGCCGAGACATCGAGAATTACTACAAAGCTTCAGAACTGGAAAACACCTGTTTCCAAAACCTCTATCGTCTATCCCGATTGAAAAGAAAACAGTAGCCTAGCGTCCAAATTCCCATTCTAAAAAACACTGTAATTACGAGAGATAAATTACTAATTCGCACTACATTTTCTCACCTTAAAACTTTACTAAAAAACTTGATTCGAAGCTTGGTTTAAAAAATTCTAAAGTCCTTAAAATAGGAAAAGCCATTTACCCACCAAATAAGTGCAAACTTTTTTATAATTTACTCCGCAATTCCTTCTAAAGATTTATGAAAAGAACATTAGTTAAATTTCGAAACAGTGGGTTTCTAAAATTTTTAAGGAAACATGAAAAATATGCGCCTATCATTTTCTTCATAGGAGGCTTTATATTCGATTCATTAACGCTGGGCCGTATTGACCGTGTGTACGATTTAACCGTATTGTGTTTACACATGACCTCTTTGACCATTGCACTTTACCTCTATAATTTAGTGGATGATGGCAAATGGAAAAACACCTTCCTCGATCGATATCAGGACTATTTGCCCTTAGCCATTCAGTTTTTCTTTGGTGGCCTATCCAGTGCCTATGTTATTTATTTTTCTAGAAGTGTTTCTCTTTCAAAAACCATAGTTTTTTTTATTATTCTTTTGGCTTTACTCTTTGCCAATGAGATGCTTAAAAAACGAATTTCTAATAAGTATCTACAATTTGGGGTTTATTTTTTCATCAGTTTTACCTTTTTTACTTTTATGATTCCTGTTTTTATAAAAGAAATGAATACAAGCATTTTTATTCTTTCGGGTATTATAAGTTTAGCTCTGACCCTACTCTTAATAAC
>NZ_DATGNO010000091.1:0-10062 GCF_035306705.1 Xanthomarina sp. | reverse complement strand
TCTAGATTCTAGTCAAGATACAGAATATAAAAATTCGCTTGTTGTAAATACCAGTGACTGCGACTCCTTAGAATTAACTACAGACATATTACATATTTCAGACGACTCATTGGCCTATATACTATTTACTTCAGGAAGTACCGGTAAACCCAAAGGCGTGCAAATATCGTTTAAAAACCTAGACAGCTTTGTAAGTGCTTTTTTAGCTACTGGTTTTAAATTAGACCATAGTGATAAATGCTTGCAATGTTTTGATCTCACTTTCGACGTTTCTGTACAATCTTTTTTAATTCCACTTATTCATGGAGCAAGTGTTTATACCGTGCCACATGATCAAATAAAGTATAGCTATGTATTTGGATTGCTAGATGATCATGAATTGACCTTTGGTGTATTTGCACCAAGCATGATTTGGTTATTAAAACCTTATTTCCATGAAATTTATTTACAAAAATTAAGATATTGTATTCTTACTGCAGAAGCCTCCCCTACTGATTTAGTTAAAGAATGGACTAAATGCGTCCCAAATGCACAAATTTTTAATTTTTACGGTCCAACCGAAGCTACTATATATTGTGTTTATTATAAAATCGATAACAATAAACCTATAAAAGAAGCCAACGGGATACTTGCTATTGGCAAACCTTTTAAAGATCTATACACTATTATAGTTGATGAAAATAAGCAAGTTGTAGAAAAAGGAATTAAAGGAGAATTATACCTTTCGGGAAACCAAGTAACAAATGGCTATTGGAAAAATCCTGAGCGTAATGAAGAAGCATTCATAATGTTAGATTACGAGGGCAAATCACGAAAATTTTATAAAACTGGTGATTTATGCCTAGAAGATGACGATCATGATATTTTATATTACGGAAGATTAGATAATCAAGTTAAAATACAAGGATATAGAATTGAATTAGGTGAAATTGAATTTCATGCCAGAGCAACTATTGAAGGTAAAAACGCCATAGCATTTATATATCAAGGTCAAACAGGTAGCAATGAAATAGCCTTATGTTTAGAAACGGATCATTTAGATAAAGATATCATTCTATCTTCATTGAAAACTGTTTTACCACCTTATATGGTGCCTTCTAAAGTTTATAATCTTGAGAAATTTCCTTTAAACACCAGTGATAAAGTGGATAGAAAACAGGTGGTAAATTTATTTGTGTTATGATGGATCGTTTTATAATAAGAGCCGCAACCGTTCATGATGCACCTTTTTTAGCTGAAGCCATTATTGAGGCTGAAAAAAGTGGCACAGATAAATTATCCTATTCTACCATATTTAATTTGTCTGAAGATGACGTACGTAAATACCTTATTAATATTCTTGAGGAAGAAATTGATGGTTGCGAATTATCTGTGTCAAGTTTTATAGTCGCGGAATTTGATGGTAAAGCTGTTGCAGCATTAAGTGCTTGGGTTGAAGGTTTGGAGGATGTTCCTTCGACCATAATAAAAGCCAACTTACTCAATTTTACATTGCCAAAAGAGTGTATTGTAAGAGCCATGAGCCTTAATGAAGTTATTAGAGAATTACATGTTGAATATTTACCAAAGACCATTCAAATTGGTGCTTGTTATGTTAAGAACGAGTTTCGTGGAAACAGGCTTCTTGGGATACTTAACAAACAAATTATTACAAGATTACTAAAAGAAAACCCAGATGTAAACAGTGTTTGGGTGCAAATTTTTAGTTGCAATATATCTTCTTTAAAAGCTTTTGAAAAAGCTGGATATACAGTTGTAACAACAAGAGAATCATCTAAAAAAGAGATAGAAAACTATTTGCCTTCAAACAAAAAACATGTACTAACAAAAAACTTCAAATAACAAACACATGGAAAAATCAGAAATAACAGACAGATTGACTACTATATTTCGAAAAACATTTAGTGAAGACTCATTGGTTTTATCAGATGAATTAACTGCTAACGATATTGATCATTGGGATTCATTAACTCATATGATTCTTATTTCAGAAATTGAAAAAGACCTAAACATTGTATTTAAATTAAAAGAGCTCAACAAAATGAAAAATGTTGGTGCTTTAATTGAAATTATCACTACTAAAATCAATTAGTTTTTTAATTATAAAACTAGCCATTGTTTTTAGATAGCTAGTTCAACTAAGCCTATTAACACATGGTATTTACTTCGCTTAATTTTGTCTTATTCTTTCCTATAGTAATTATTCTGTTTTATATCACTCCTATCAAGTATAGGTGGGCAACTTTGCTTGCCGCCAGTTACTTCTTTTATTTAAATATTGAACCGGTCTTTGGTTTATTAACCGCTTTAATTACTCTATCAACCTACTTTTTAACACTTAAAATGGATCAGGTAGAAGAAGATAAGGAGAAAATTAAATACATGTATATTAATATTGTTATTGTATTACTCCCATTATTTTTCTTTAAATATTTTTCATCAATAAATGATGGCATATTTAACCTACTCGATGTGTATGGAATACGATGGGTTTTACCAAAAATCACATTTCTTTTACCTATAGGAATTTCCTTTTACACATTTATGGCCATTGGGTATACCATTGATGTTTATAACGAAGAAGTAAAAGCTGAAAAGAATCTTGGCATTGTAGCTTTGTTTATTTCATTTTTCCCATTAATACTATCCGGTCCAATTGAACGTGCTAAAAACATGATTCCGCAGTTTAAATCGGATTTGAAATTAAATCCTGCTAATTTTTCAACTGGCTTAAAACTGATGCTTTGGGGATATTTTATGAAATTAGTAGTTGCAGATCGCTTGGCTATTTATATAGATACCATTTATAGCAATTTAGAAAATCATAATGGGAATACCTTATTGTTTACGTCCTTATTATACCCAATACAAGTTTATGGGGACTTAGGTGGTTATTCGTTAATTGCTATAGGTGTTTCTAAAATATTAGGTCTAGATGTGATGCAAAACTTCAAAAGACCGTTTTTTGCCACTTCCATGGCGCAGTTTTGGAGACGCTGGCACATATCGTTAATTACTTGGCTAACAGATTATGTTTACACGCCTTTAGCTTTTAGTTTTAGGAAGTATGGCATATACGGCATTGTAATTGCCTTAATGGTTACATTTCTTCTTAGTGGTATTTGGCATAGCTTAACCTTAAATTTTGTTGTTTGGGGTTTACTTCAAGGTATATTTTTAAGTATGGAGGCTTTAATGAATAGGCGAAAAACAAACTTGGAAAACCAATATAAACTAAAATCCAACTTTTTTTACGTGTTGTTTTCTATTGGTTTAACTTATTCTTTGTTTACCGTATCAGAAGTGTTTGGTAGAGCTGTTACAATTGAAGATTCCATATCTGTTTTTAAAAAAATACTATTCGAAAGAGGGCATCTTTTTTTAGACAATACAACCTTGGCTTATGCCTCAATAGGATCCTTTATGTTATTATTAAGCGATTTTAGAGACGAGTATTTCTCGAAAAAACTATTGTTGTTTAATAATAAACACTTTGTAATTCGGTTAGGATCCTACCTCTTTGTAGCATTAATAATACTATGGATTGGTATTTTAAATGGAGGTCAATTTATTTACTTTAAATTTTAGATGCTATGAAAACATTTATCGGTAAGTTATTCGTGTTTGTAATACTTTTTTTTAGTGCAGATTTCCTTTTAGGAAACATTATTGGTAATTTTCATCAAAAAACTAAAAATGCTGAACTGCAAAATGCTAATTATGGTTTTGTAAATTACAATAATGATGATATTTTATTCTTTGGTGCTTCTGAAGTGTCCCATAGTTTTATAAGTAATAAAATCATCGAAAAAACAGGATTATCCTCTTATAATCTAGCTACAGATGGTTGTGGCATGTATTATCAATACCCATTACTTGAAACCATTTTAGAAAAACATACACCAAAAGTTATTTTAATAAGTGCCTCTGAATTAACTCAAAATGGATCTGAATATATTACACGAATGTATCCATATTATAAAAGCAACAAGTATGTGAAACATATGGTAGATGAACTTCATCCAAGAGAACATTTAAAGCTCGCTTTGCAAGGGTATGTTTATAATTCCCAAATCATTAGAATTTTTGATGGCAGATTCGATAACTCAAAAGGTTATGTGCCTCTTACACCAAGAACTGATAACATTAAAAACCAAAATTTTATGGAGTTGCCAGAAGGTGTCGACTATGAGATTTCTGATGAGACGAAGCTTTATTTTAGTAAATTTTTAGAAAAAGCCGTTTCTAGCGGAGCCGTTGTATATGTATATGTTCCTCCTGTATTGGAAAAAATAAACACATCGTATTTAAACACTATCAAAGAATTAACAAAAAATGCCGGGGCAACACTCATCGATTTCTCCACGGACTATTACTTACTCCATCATAAAGAACTCTTTAACGATAATATTCATTTAAATTACAATGGTGCTGAGTTATTAATGGATAAATTTATAAGAATTCTGAAAGAAGATCATGTTTTCTAGACTGCTAAAAAGAATAAAATTGTTGAATCAAAAAATGTCTCATCTTTAAAAACTTTATTTTCAGATCTACTATTTACATGTTTTGCGTATAATAATTATAATCTTTTAAAACAACATCAATAAATTCCTTGTCGTTTTGATGGGTCGATTTAATTTCAGTGACTTCAATAATTTTAGAGCGTAACTTAATAAGCGTTTTATAATCATTTAATTTAATTGCTGTTTTAAAAGTCTCTTTTATAATTCTAGCATCATTATCAGATAACCTTATAACAGCTGGGTAAACTGGTTTATAAGTATCTGTAATTGTTTCTAAAATGGTGTCCGAAAACTTCGCTTCATCTTTTAAAGAAATAACTACGGTATTGGCCATAATATCTCCAAAACGCTGATTCTTTTTAGTGAATATGATCAATAAAAAACCAATAAGTTTTCCTATTAAAAAGACAACAAGAAGTAATTCATACTTGGTATCTAAGCCTAATGAAACGATATAAATAAGGATTAACGAGAAAAGATTAAAATCGATAACTCGTAAAAACCATCTAATGACATAATCTGTGATAGAAGGTTTAAAGCCATCCATATTTATCACTTTAATTTTAAGGATCTTCTTCCCTATAGTCTGGCCGTTTAATAAGATCTCAGAATATAAAGAATAAAAAGTGATGGGCAAAAAGATTAAAACATCTATGGCTTTTAAAGTCCACTGATCCTTATTAAAGGAACTTTCTATGAGTTGAAAGTTGAAAAACTGTACGACAAAATAGAGATAGGCAAATTTTACAACGTTATCTAATATAAAGGCTAGCAAGCGTTGACCAACATGAGCCATGGTAAAATTGATGTCAACATTTTGTGCAGTTTTTATTTGGAGTCTTTTCATGTAATGTCTAAATTCGCTCTAATGAGAGAGGTCGCTTTTATTAAGCAAAATAAAGAAAAATGGCTTGAATTTGAGCAAATAAGTTCAAATAAAGAGAAAAAGAGCCCAGATGATATAGCGGATTTGCACATTAAAATCATGAATGATTTGGTGTATGCACAAACCTATTATCCTAAAAGTAAAGTGACTACCTATTTAAATAAGCTGGCAAAAAGCAGTTTCGATAAAGTTTATCATACCAAAAGAAGAGATAATAATGTCTTTTTAAATTTCTTTTTCGACACCATACCTCTTCTCTCCTACAAATACAGAAAATACATATATATTTCATTTATTTTTTTCTTCCTCTGCTTTTTTATTGGTTTGCTTTCTACTTTTAACGACGAGTCGTTTGCACGACAAGTATTAGGAAACAACTATGTAGAACAAACGCTAGAGAATATAGAAAGTGGCGATGCTATGGCCATATATAAAGGAGGAAGTAATTGGGGAACCTTTATAGGCATCTATGATAACAACCAACGTGTTGGATTGAACATGTTCCTTTCTGGATTGTTTTTAGGAATTGGCACCGGCTTTTATGTGGTTTACAACGCCATTATGGTTGCGGTATTTCAAGCATTTTTCTATCAGCATCATAGTTTATTTGATAGTTTAAAAGGTATATGGATTCATGGAACTTATGAGATTTTCGGGATGATTATAGAAGCAGCTGCCGGATATATTATTGGTGCAAGCATCCTATTCCCTGGAGCTTTAAAAAGGTTCGAATCTTTTAAAATAGGTGTTAGAGAAGCTTTTTATATTTTTATTAGTACCATTCCGTTCACCATTGTCGCCGCGTTTTTAGAAGGCTATGTTACTAGATATTCTAATACCATGTCCGTCATTCTTTCATTCGCAATTATTTTATTTAGTTTACTATCTATTAGTTATTATTATCTCATTCTACCTTTTCAAGTAGCCAAAAAACACGCTTTAAGATGATGAGAACGTGTTTTATTCTTTTCCTGATAATCCTATCCCAAATGGGGTATTCTCAATCTTTTCAAGATACGCTACAAATTAATGAAGCTGTTACTAAACCCCATAAAAGCACAAAGGTTGAACAAGCAGTCTCTTTTAAATCCGATTTAAAGGAAAAATATAACGATAAGGAATTTGTATATACAGACGATTTAAAAGAACCAGAACCAAGAAGAGAGGACGTCTCCCCTACTACTAATAATGGATTTTTAGCTGCTTTCGTAGCTTTTATGACTTATATTTTTCCGTTTGTTTTAGGGATTATTATAGTGCTCATTATATTGAAAATAGTTTTGGGCGCCGATATGGGCTTCTGGAATTTTAAGAAATCCACTAAACAAGTAGCAGATAAATTGGTTTATGAAGAGGAAGGCATCCATGATACAGATTTTAACAAACTCCTTGAAAAAGCCATTGAGGATACAAATTTTAGACTAGCAACCAGATATTATTATTTATCCTTGTTAAAAAAACTATCCGACCTAAAAACAATAGAATATCATAAAGATAAAACCAATACAGAGTATGTGTTTGAAATTGAAAACAAGGACCTTAGAAACCAGTTTTCCGAAGTTTCTTACATATACAGCTATGTTTGGTATGGGGAGTTTCCTATAGATTCATTGAAGTTTAAGACCATAGAAAACAAATATAAATCCATTTTTAAATCCATTCATTGATTTTCTTTATCAACATAAAAAAGTATCTCCCATTTCTTGTTTTGTTTAGCCTAATAAGCTGTAATAAAACGGATTGGCGCGAAAATTTTAAAGAAGTAAATAAAAGCCCTTTCGGTACTTTTATTGTATTTAATGAAGCAGAAGACCTGTTTAGCACGAATGACGTTCATTACCTAAAAGAAAACATTTACGATTACCTTTTTTATCATGTTGAAAGCGATGATTACGTAAATTATATCTGCATTAAATCGTCAGCATATAAGCTCGATGTAGAAGGTTTAACATATTTATTGAACCAAGTTAAACTGGGTAGTACGGCTTTTTTATCGCTCAATTATTTTAGTGAACATTTAAAAGACTCTTTACAGTTCACAACTAAAAACCTAGATGAGGACATTTATAGTCCAGAAGAATTAAAGAAATTAAATGGAACCCTATATTTAGAAAACAAGGATTTTAAAAATCAACCTTTTCTGTATGATAGAAACATTAGAAAAAACTATTTTGATCGTATAGATAAGGAAAACACGGTGGTTTTAGGCACCATAGATGTAGACGGCATAAAGCAACCCAACTTTATTAAAATTCACCATGGCGATGGCGCTGTTTTTTTACATACAAATCCTGTAGTTTTCACCAATTACAACATGTTAAATGGTCGTGAGAATTATGTAGAAAACCTCTTTTCATATATCCCTTCCGGAGACATTTTATGGGATTCACAAATAAAGTCCAGTATGTTTACCAATAGGGATAATGATAAAAAGGATTCCATTTTTAAATTCTTTTTAGGGCACCCCTCCTTAACATGGTTTTTATTTGTCTCACTTTTTGGACTGCTTTTGTTTATGCTCTTTAATGCGAGACGAAAACAAAGAGCCGTCCCTATTATTAAACCTTTACAAAATTCTACAGTAGAATTTGCGCATACAATTGCCAATTTATACTTAAAAGAAGCCGATCATAAAAATTTAGTAGATAAGAAAATCACCTACTTTTTAGAAAAAATTAGAGACAAGTACTTAATTGATACAAATAATTTAAACAGTCAATTTATTGAAAAACTAGCCTTAAAGTCTAACAACGACCTGGCTAGTACCAAATATTTAATAAACACGATCATCGCTTTGAACAAAAAAACCGAATGCACAGATGTGGAGCTGATGGTATTAAACAATATGATAGAAAAATTCTTTAAAAAATAACCCTATGGAAGAACCAATACATCCTGAAACTTCAGAAAATTTAGAATTTAAAAACAGAATAGATGTCTCCGAATTACAGGAAGCCGTTCACGACATAAAAAAGCAATTAATGAAGGTCATTGTAGGTCAAAAAGACATGATGGATCTACTAATTGTATCTCTTTTGGCAAACGGACACGTTTTAATTGAAGGCGTTCCTGGAGTTGCAAAAACAATTACGGCTAAATTACTTTCCAGAACTATCGATATAGATTTTAGCAGAATTCAGTTTACACCAGATTTAATGCCGTCGGATATCTTAGGAACTTCTGTTTTTAATGCAAAAACATCTGATTTTGAATTTAAAAAAGGTCCCATTTTTTCTAGCATGATTTTAATTGATGAAATTAACAGAGCTCCAGCAAAAACGCAGGCTGCCCTATTTGAAGTCATGGAAGAAAAACAAGTGACTATCGATGGTGAAACCTATAAAATGAAAGAACCTTTTATTGTTTTAGCGACCCAAAACCCCATAGAACAAGAAGGAACTTATAGATTACCGGAAGCACAATTGGACCGATTTTTATTTAAAATTACTGTGGAATATCCAACCGGAGAAGAAGAATTGGAAATTATTATTAGGGAGCAAGCTCTAGAAAACGCTAAGAAAATAGAGCAAATTGAAACCGTGATTTCAGGTGAAAAAATTGAAAAATATCGTGCGATAGTCAATCAAATCAGCCTAGAGGAAAATCTGCTAAAATACATTGCCAATATTGTGGTAAATACCCGATCCAATTCGTTTTTATATTTAGGCGCATCACCAAGAGCGAGTATTGCCATTTTAAAAGCATCTAAAGCTTTTGCAGCCATAGATGGAAGAGATTTTGTTACCCCAGAAGATATAAAAAGAGCTGCCATTCCAGTACTACAACACCGAGTGATTGTAACCCCAGAACGGGAAATGGAAGGTTTGACAAGCAAACAAATTATTGAACAGATTATTGAAACCGTAGAGATTCCAAGATAACTTCATGAAAAAACTATACCATTCGTTATTTTTAAACAACAGGTTATTCTACATTTTAGCTGCTATAGCCGTTTTATTTGTGGTAGGTTTTTTTGTACCCATATTTTTTCATATTTCCAAAATCTTGTTATTTATTCTTGCACTTTTAGTTGTGGTGGATGCCTTTCTACTTTTTCATAAAAAAAATGGGATTGCTGTAGAACGTGTTTTGCCTGAAAGGTTATCTAATGGAGACGCTAACAAAATCACGCTTCACATTAAAAGTACCTATTCCTTTTTAAGTCATTTGTCACTTATAGAAGAACTTCCTTATCAATTTCAAAAGCGGGATTTCTTTTTCAATTTAAAATTACGATCCCATCAAGATAAAACCCTTCATTACCATGTACATCCAACCCAAAGGGGACTTTATAATTTTGGACATGTAAATGTGTATGCGTCTTCTCCCCTTCAGTTAGCCACCAAAAAATATGTTTTAGGTGAAGAAAAGGAACTAAAATGCTATCCGTCATTTTTAAAGTTAAGAGACTTTAATTTTAAAGCCTTTACAGATGCTACCATTTCATATGGGACAAAAAAAATTAGAAGAATTGGTCATTCTTTAGAGTTTGAACAAATAAAGGAATATGTGTCTGGAGATGATATTAGAACCCTAAACTGGAAGGCTACAGCCAAGAGAAATCAATTAATGGTCAATCAGTATGTGGAAGAAAAATCGCAACCCGTATATTCGATTATCGATAAAGGGCGTGCCATGCAAATGCATTTT
>NZ_DATGNO010000090.1:0-36293 GCF_035306705.1 Xanthomarina sp. | reverse complement strand
ATGGGTGACATCATTTTACAAGGCCCACACCATTCTGCATGAAAATCTACAAGAACAGGTTTATCTTGATTAATTATTTCTGAAAACTGACTCATCTTATTCTTTATTAAAATTTACGCGCCAAATACCTCTCACTTCATTATCATGATACCCAATGGCCAAATCGTTCGGATAAAGCGCTTTTATGGTTTTATAAGCCTCTGCATCCAACTCTTTATTTGGTGTTCCATGACATTGTAAACACATAGTGTTGGTTGTAATTGGGTAGTAGAAAGTGACCTCTTTTTCAGTTTCATCTAAAATAGGTTTTGGCACTTCGTTATTTGCGATAGCTTTTTTAAAACTCTCTATATATCGTAACTCTATTGAACTTGCTTGATTCTCTGTATTTCTAGGTTTATCTGAGACCCGTTTAATATGGACGTTATGGGCAACCGACATGCTATCTGTTAAAGGATACGCTTGAATATTACAGAATTCAACAGCTGCATTTACTCCTTTTTCCTTAATGGTTCCCATAAGGTTTTTACCAAGTACGGCTTTAGTGTCAAATGCGTATTTCATTCCGAGTTCTTCGTAGTTTATTGCTAAATCTTTGGTTTCTTCAGTTGAACTTTCAGTAACCTCAATGGTTTCGGTTTTAGCTTGTTTGCAACTGGCTAAAATCAAAAGGAACGATCCAATAATAACTAAGTATTTTTTCATCTTAATAAAATTTAAAAGAACATTCATGCTGTTCTTAGATTGTCGATTTATACGCTTAAAACTATATCTCAATTCCTTATAGACTGTTTTGATCTATTTGAATTTTCCGGTAGCACAACTAATAAACGATTTTGTTTTAGACCTCATAGTATTTTCTTGTTCCACGGAAGGATAACCAATATGTTTCAGTTTTTCTTTAACATGAAGGGCATCGGCTTCCTCGATATAATGAAAGGACACTTTGCTTGCTTCTACATCTACGTTTACATCTGAAATATTCTTGATTTCAGACAATTTATTTGTGATGGTATTGGCACAACCTCCACATTTTAAATTTTGAACTATTACTGAGGTTCTCATTCGTCTTTTTTGTTATAATTTAAAAATCCGCCTTCTAAATCGTAGATTTCCTTAAATCCCATTTCTGAAAGCTTTTGTGCCGACTGGTTGCTTCTAACACCACTTCTGCAATACAAATAAACCGGCTTTTCTTTATCCAATTCATCAAATTCGTTCTGAAAATTATCAGAATAAAAATCAATGTTTTCTGCGCCCTCAATATGACCTTCTCCAAATTCCTCTGGAGTTCTAACATCAATTAGCTGAACGTCTTTGTTTTCTGTTTGTGTTTTGAAATCTGAAAGATTAAGTACGACGATGTTATCTTTTTCTTGTGCATTTGCATGATAAATCGAGCTTACAAGAAACAAGACTATTAATAAATGTTTCATTTTGACTTTTGGTTTTATCAAGTATAAAATTACATCCTTTATACCAGATTATTAGTAACATAAGTTACACAAAAAAAAAGAGTAACAAAACCTTGTCACTCTTTATATGAATAAAAAATTAACTTTTATTTTAAGGTCGAAGGACTCACATAATTTGTTGTTGGAATTCCACAAGTTTTAATTTCTGAAAATCCTCCTGCAACATCCACTAAATTATGAATGCCTCTACTTTTTAAGATAGATGCTGCAATTACCGATCTATATCCTCCCGCACAATGCACATAAAAGGTTTTATTATCAGGGAATTCAGCTAAATGATCGTTTAAGGAATCAAGCGGTGTAAAATGAACATTTTCTATATGTTCAGCAGTGTATTCCCCTTCTTTTCTAACATCAAATACAACATCCTTTATGTCGTTGTATCGAGTATTCAATTCTTGGGCAGAAATGGAGACAATGGCATCATATTCTGAGCCATTTTTTTTCCAAGCTTCAAAACTTCCATCTAAATAACCAATTACGTTATCGAAACCAACTCTTGATAATCTTGTTATTACCTCTTCTTCCCTTCCTTCTGGAGCGACAATTAAAATAGGCTGACTTACATCTACTATTAACGCCCCAACCCAAGGAGCAAATCCACCATCGATTCCAATAAAAATAGAACGAGGAATATGGCCTTTTACAAAATCATTCTGATGTCTTACATCTAAAACAATCGCTTCAGTTTCGTTGGCAGCAGCTTCAAACTCCTGAGGAGATAAAGGTTTTTGCGATTTTTGCATCACATCATCAAAACTTTCATAGCCTTGAATATTCATCATCACGTTTTGTGGAAAATATCCCGGAGGTGCACTTAAACCGTCTAATAATTCAGTTATAAATTCTTCTTTGGTCATATCCGCACGTAAGGCATAATTCGTTTTTTTCTGATTTCCAAGGGTATCTGTAGTTTCCTTACTCATGTTTTTTCCACAAGCAGAACCTGCACCATGATTAGGATATACAATTAAATCGTCGCCAAGAGGCATGATTTTATTTCTTAAGGAATCGAAAAGATATCCTGCCAATTTTTCTTGGGTTAAATCGGATGCTATTTTTTGGGCCAAATCAGGTCTTCCAACATCACCAATAAATAGGGTGTCACCCGTAACGATTCCATGTTCTTTTCCGTTTTCGTCAATCAACAAATAGGTGGTACTCTCCATGGTGTGTCCAGGCGTGTGGATGACTTTTATTTGGTAGTTTCCTACCTTAAAAATTTGTCCATCTTCGGCTATAATCGCTTCGTAGGCAGGTTTTGCTGTAGGTCCAAAAACAATATCCGCACCTGTTTTCCTTTTTAAATCTAAATGTCCGCTAACAAAATCGGCATGAAAATGTGTTTCAAAAATATATTTGATTTTTGCATGGTCCAGGTTTGCTCTTTTTATATAGGGTTGCACTTCCCTTAATGGATCAATAATTGCTGCTTCACCATTGTTCTCTATATAATAAGCAGCATGTGCCAAACACCCTGTGTAAATCTGTTCTATCTTCATTTTATTCTAGTATTTATCAATTATGCAAAATTAGTCATGTTATTCTTATTTAGGGGTAACATAGGTTACAATCTATAGTTACGTAGTGAGTTCTTTATATATAATATAAATTCCCATACCTAATACAAACCATCCAAATCCTTTTTTTAATTTCTTTCCATCTATAAAATTGGATAAATAAGTACCTATAAAAATCCCTACAACCGAAATGGCTGTAAAACCAAGTAAAAATAACCAATCTACTTCTAAATGCCCAAAATCTCCTGTAAAACCTATCAAGGAATTAATAGCAATTATTAAAAGCGAGGTGCCCACGGCCTCCTTCATGTCCAATTTGGCCAACGCTATCAAGGCTGGAATGATAACAAAGCCCCCTCCCGCTCCTACCAAACCTGTAAGCAAACCTATAACAACAGCTTGAATAAAAATTAATAGATAATTAAGTTTTACTGATTCCTTACTAATTTCTGAAACTTTTTTTGTTGCCATCATGGTCTTGGCCGCAAACAACATCATGAGGGCAAAAAGTGTCATGATAGCCATGTCTTTTGTAACTAGAAAGCTCTTTATTACAAATAGGTTTTCTGGAATTGCTGGTAGGATAAAACGTCTGGTTACATATACCGCAGTAAAGGCAGGTATGGAAAATATCATGGCTACTTTAAAATTCACCTGTTGTTTCTGAATCTTTTTTACGGTCCCAAAAGCAGACGAAACCCCCACAACAAAAAGAGAGTATGCCGTTGCCGTTACGGCATTAAAATAAAACAAATAAACTAAAACAGGAACAGTAAGTATAGAGCCACCTCCTCCTATTAAACCTAGAACAATTCCAATTAAAAGTGCTCCAATATATCCTAAGCTGGTATTTAAATCCATAAAAGTGTTCTAAACTAAAACCAAAAACAGCAACCTTTTATGGTTGTTTATTTTAAAGGAATCATCTGTTATAAATCTAATAAGGTAATTCGATTTCTATTGATTTTTATTTGATTATTTCTCTCTAAAGCTTTTAAAATGCGAGAGACAACAACTCTAGACGTATATAAGTCGTTTGCAATTTGTTGGTGGGTAACAACAATTTCCTCGTTGTGGTTTACCATGGCTTTATCTCTCAAATACTTCAAAATACGTTCGTCCATTTTCAAAAAAGCAATGGTATCTATAGCTTCTAGAAGTTCCGACATACGTTCGTTATAACTTTGAAGAATAAAATTTTGCCAACTTTTATATTTTCCCATCCACAGGCTAATGTGTTCAACGGGAATCATAATTAATGTGGTATCTGTTTCGGCTACAGCTCTAATTTCACTTCTTTTTTGTCCCATACAACAGGACAAAGTCATGGCACAGGTGTCTCCTTTTTCAATAAAATACAGGATCAATTCATCTCCATGTTCATCTTCCCTCATTATTTTAACAGCGCCGCTTATGAGTAAAGGCATGGATTTTATGTAATCGTCAATTTCTATGAGCTTGCTGCCTTCTGGAATTTCTTTAAAAACACCAACTTGGTTTATTTCCTGAAGTAGTTCGTCCTCAAACAAATAACCGTAATTAGCTTCTAAATGTTCTATCATCTTGGGTTGGTATAAAGTTTAATATTACAAATTTACGGTTTAACTATGAAAGGAAATCGATATTAATAAATATATAAAATCAGGTTTAACAACGCCTAACTTATTGAAAATGAATTATTAAAATAATGTTTAACAGTGTATTAACCCAAAAAACCATTTAAATTTTATATCTTTATAGCATGATAGCACAGGACAAATTAGAAAACGAAGTATTTTTGAAAGAATCTCTAACGTACTTAGAAAGAATGGGATTCAATAACATCCAAGCAGATGTTGATGGTTATGAAACACCAAAATCTTACCTTAAAAAAGGAAGTGATATGACACTAACTCCAGACATTGTTGCGGAAAAAGGCGGAAGAAAACATTATTTTGAAATAAGTTTAAAATCTGATGAACCAAAATTACTAAAATCTAAATGGAGATTTTTAGATGTTCTTACAAGAATGAAGGACGACAGATTTAAAATCATTACACGTCGCGGGCATTATAAGTTTACCCAAGACATGTTAGACGAATTAAATTTAGATAAAACTCCAATAAGACTTTAAGATATTATATTAACGAAATAAAAAAAGACTGCAAATTGCAGTCTTTTTTTATTTCACTTGTTTATTATTTCTTATAGAATTTTGCATATTTTCTATAGGCCAATAAGGCCAATACGGCTACAATTCCAAAAGCAATAAGTATAAATTTCACACTTACAATCTGGTCGCCACTCGCATAACTATGCAATCCTGCCAAGTAGAAGTTCACACCAAAATAAGTCATCATAATACTTGAAAAAGCTAAGATAGAAGCTAGGTTAAACGTAAAGCGTCCACGAAGTCCTGGAACCAAACGCATATGGATTACAAAGGCATAAATCATAATACTAATTAAAGCCCAAGTTTCCTTTGGATCCCAACCCCAGTATCTTCCCCAACTTTCGTTGGCCCACATGCCTCCTAAAAAGTTTCCAATAGTTAGTAATACCAAACCAACCGTTAAGGCCATTTCGTTTATAATAGTTAGCTCTTGAATGTTCAGGAGCATTTTGCTTTTATTTTCTTTAGTAGTAAAAATCATCAGAAATAAGGATACAACTCCCAACATCATGGCTAAAGTAAATGGTCCATAACTTGCCACAATTATCGACACGTGAACCATTAACCAATAACTATCTAAAACTGGTTGTAAATTGGCTATAGCTGGATCCATCCAACTCCAATGTGCCACCATTAAAATCATGGAGGTTACGAAGGCTGTTGCCGCAACGGTCAAATCACTTTTTCTACCAAAAAGCAAACCAAACAACATGGTAGCCCAAGCCACATAAATCATGGATTCGTAAGCATCACTCCAAGGTGCATGTCCAGAAATATACCAACGGGCTATTAAACCTAAAGTATGAAGTATAAACAGACCTAAAATAATGTATTTAAACGTTTTTATACTTGTATTTAAAACCCGACTCTTCTCTCTAAAGATTTGAACAATTATTAAAACAAACATCAATGCTGATCCATACATATACCAGCTATATAATTTCTTAAAGATGTCGTATTTATTATAACTTATCTCTGCTTGCACTTTTTTATCTGAAAGCATGACGCTACTTCCAAATTTATGCTGGGTCTTTTTAAAGGATTCTAACAGATCTTCTGCTTTAGAAAAATCTCCAGACTGCTTGGCAGAATTTAAGGTAATCAAATATGCACTAAAGCCATTGTTTACAAAGTTTGCATATAAGGAATCTTTAATTTGATCACGATAGTTGTCCCTTCTATATTCTGTTGAAGAAATCCATTTGTTGTTATAATCGTCTGGAATTGGAAAAATTCGTAAGGCGTAACCTTCTATGGTGTTGTACAATAAATTAACACGTTGGTCTGTTTCCTTAAATTCCTTTTGAAAACCATTTGGTATTTGTGCTTTATATGCTTCTTCTAAATAAGGAGCCAATTTATAAGCGCCATTTTCAGTAAAAAAGTTTACTAAGGACACATATTTCTGTCCTTCTTCTACACCAATTAATTTACGTATAGAATCTCCTTTTTGAGGTTTTAAATAAATAACCGGAACGTTATACCATAATAACGGACTTTCCTGAATAGATAAAAACACCTGATTGGCATCAAAACCTTCATACGTATCATGCTTGCTCAACTTACGAAGCATTTCAGACGCATAGGTGTTTATAGGCATCATTCGTCCTCCAGCATCCTGAATAACCAGATGTGCAAATTTATCGGCATGTGCCTTAGGTGTAATATTAACAGCTAAAATAGAATCTATTTGTGCTTTTGTTGGAGCTGTACTGTGTTTGTGATTATCGTTTTGAGCAGGTTCTTGAGCGTATCCGTGCAAACCAAAACATAAAAACAAGACCATTAAGGCTTTTGATTTTTTATGTTTCACGCGTTTCAGTTGACGTTTTAAATCGCCAAAACGTGTTCGTTTATCAAATAAAATGGCAATCATTCCAAAGTATAAAAAGAAATAACCAATATATGTTACCCAAGTTCCATAGAAATCATGGTTTACCGATAATCTTGTTCCCAATTCGTCTGGGTCAAATCCAGCTTGGAAAAATCTATATCCTCCATGATCCAAAATATGGTTCATATAAATACGGTAATCATAATCGCCAGTTTCTTTATCGATAACGGTTACTTCACTTGCGAAAGAAGAGTAGCTTTTTTCGGTTCCTGGATATTTATCGGCAACAAAATCATTTAATTTTATGCTAAATGGCAATTCAATAATTTTCGAACCATATTTAAATGCAATATCCAATCCTGCAATATGTACTTTCTCAAATGGCTTGCTGTACCCTTGTCCTCCTAATAATCCAACACGTTCTGTTTCACCATTGGAAGTTACTTTTAGTACCACACCATCTTCATCTCCTGCTAGCATTTCAGATTTTTTCACAATGTCAAAATGACCTTTTACAACGGGCTTTGGAAACACTATTTGCATGGTTCCTATAACATATCTAGAACGTAAAATAAGTGGCTGTATGCTATCTTTTACCAAATCTCCAGTTACTCCGGTTGCCATGGTCATATATTCTCCCTCAAAAGGAGATTGTATGGTTAAACCGTTTTCGGTAGAAGTAATATTAACAGCACCTGGCACTTCTTTATTTAAGGAAAATAACACATTGTGAATGCTTTGAACTTCTCCTGCTTCCAAGAAATGATTATGTGGCGCACCATCCCCACCAGCTTCAACAAGTTTCAGGTATTCTTTCCCGTTTTCATCTGGAACAACATCTTTTTCGGCACCTCCAATAAACTTTTCAAGTTCGAAAGTAACGTCTTGGTTGTTATAGTCGGTTTTATAGTGAAATTTATTTTTTAATCGATGGGAGAAATCAACTTCCTCTTCAACGATTTTTCTTTGGGCTTGGCCATTCACCATATAATCGCCATCAATATAAGCGGTGATATAGGTTTTATGCGATAAAATGGCATGTTCGGTTTCTCCTTCACGAATATTCATCATGCCTTCAAAACTGATATATCTGGTAATTCCAGCTCCAATAATAATTAAGATGAAGGATAAATGAAGCATTAAAGTGGCCCATTGATCCTTACGCCATAAACGATACTTAGGAATATTACCAATAAAATTAATCATGAAAACAAACAGAATGGCTTCAAACCACCATGTGTTGTAGATTAGATTTCTTGTATAAGGCGTTGGAGAGGTATCTTGACCAGCGTCCATAAAAGTTCCAATAGCCATGGAGGCTGCAAAAACTATGAACAAAACGGCTGTTAATCTGGTAGAAAATAAGAATTTAGTGATTTTATTTTGCATCATTTTGAGACTCTAAAATTTGGTCGAGCAAATTTAAGGTTTTTAGTTCATTTAATATGTTAAAAGCATAAAAAGAAGCCTGAACAATTGCTTTGTATAGCAAAACCAACTACGACCGTTTTATTTACTGAAAAAACTTTGAATTAACTAATTCTGTCTGGCTTGAAAAATATTTATGAACATAAAAGTGCTCATTTTTCTGGCCTTTTGCTGCGCTTTCATAGCATATTCACCTTCGTAAAGTTCGTTGATGGTTTCAAACCATAGGTTTAACCATTTCCCAAAGTGTTCTGATGTGATACTTTGGTCATTATCTCGATCAACATCTATATGAACAGCTAAAGGATTGCCATAATATTTATTTTCCAAGCGTCGGGTTGTGAATAAACTGGTTTCCCAAAAAGTAGTTAATTTATCTATATGTTCATCCCAGTCTTTAATGACCCGATTAAAAAAAGGCCCTAAAAACGGGTCTTTTCTAATTTTTGCGTAAAAAGTGGATACCAATAAATAGACATCTTCTCGAGTTCCTATATCTTCTTTTATCATTTCTAAATTTAAAACAGTCGTAAGACATTAATAATTATCAGTGCCACGTGCACCAATAATGTTGCTACTAAGAAGTTAAATATTACGTTGTTTTTTAATTGTGCGTAAACAACGGCATTATAACCCATAGCAAATACAACGCATAAAGTTAGTTCAAAAAAATGAAATGGTCCTGTTATACTGTTTTTTAAAATAAACATAGCTGCAATAGAGCCCAAACAACTTTGTAAAATAATGGTCAAAGGGATGTACAAAATGTAATTCTCTCTAAAATCGTGACGATAGTGATTTAAAATATTCATTTTCTTAGTGTTTAAAATTCTTCTTACAAAATTCTAAAACTTATCTTTGTTATTTTATGATTCAAATCATATACAAATGATACCAGTTAACATCTTAGAAACATATAATCCGTCCATAAAAACCTTTCATAAAGACGAAATTATTTTCAATGAATCTGATATAGCTAAATATTACTATCAGTTAAAATCTGGAAAAGTAAAAATGTTTAATCTTACGGAAGAAGGCAAAGAGTTTACACAGGGTTTTTTTGAGAAAAACACCTCCTTTGGTGAACCTCCGCTACTTGGCGCTTTTGATTATCCGGCAAGTGCCATGTGTTTAACAGATTGCGAGGTTTATGTTTTAGAAAGAAAAGTGTTTATAAAATTGCTAATAGCACAACCAGAAATACATTTAAAATTCACGAAATTACTTTGCAATAGAATGCTTTATAAGGCTAAAATTATGAAGGAATTATCCATTCATCCGCCAGAACATCGTATTTTAACCTTATTGCATCATTTAAAAGACACGTCTAATACGGAAGGATTGTATGAAGTCAAATTAACACGTCAGCAAATTTCAGATCTTACAGGCCTGCGTGTGGAAACTGTTATTAGAGCCGTAAAACATTTGGAAAAAACTAAAAAATTAATTCTTAAACAACGTAAAGTTTTTATTTAAAATACCTTTAATTTACACCCATGATTTCAGTAAGCATACTTGGCGCAGGAAATGTTGCTACACACCTATTTAAAGTGTTTTCAAAAACCAAAACAATTTCGGTAAAACAATGGTATAATAGGGATATTAGCAAAATAAGTTCTTTTCAAAATGAGGTTTCAATTACCGACAAACTTTCAGAATTAACCGAAGCCGACCTCTATCTGATTGCTATAAGCGATGATGCCATTTCAGATATTTCAGAAGCTTTGCCCTTTGAAAACCGCTTGGTGGCCCATACGTCTGGAAGCGTGAGTATTTACGACTTAGACAAAAAAAACAGACGTGGTGTGTTTTATCCACTTCAAACCTTTTCCAAAGCAGCTGAACTGGATTTTAAAAATGTGCCTATTTGTATAGAAACTATTGGCAAAAAAGACTATCCACTTTTAAAGTCACTGGCAGAAGCTATTGGTAGTGACCATTATAAAGTGAATAGCGACCAAAGAAAAGCGTTGCATTTGGCAGCCGTATTTGTAAATAATTTTACCAATCAACTGTATCGGATAGCGCATGAAATAACAGAAGCTGAAGGTGTGGAATTCGATATTTTAAAACCATTGATTTTAGAAACCGCTAAAAAAGTTCAAAATATATCACCTTTTCTGGCACAAACAGGGCCAGCGAAACGAAACGATAAAAAAACCATTAAAAGACATTTGGACCAGTTAGAAAATGAGGAACATAAAGCCATTTATAACTTGATGACCAATGCCATAAAAAAGACCCATGGAAAATAAAAGCTATAAAGAATACTTAGAACATATTACTACCTTGATTTTTGATGTAGACGGTGTATTAACCGATAGCACCATAATGGTAACCACAACTGGCGAAATGCTAAGAACCATGAATATTAAAGATGGTTATGCCCTAAAAACCGCTGTTGATAAAGGATTCCACGTGTGCGTTATTTCTGGCGGCAACAACGAAGGTGTTAGACTTAGACTGGAAGGCCTAGGTATTACAGATGTTTTTCTAGGCGTTCAAAATAAAATCGAGCAGTTAAATCAGTATATAGAAAAACAGCAAATAGATCTAAAAAACGTATTGTTTATGGGAGACGATCTTCCAGACTTTCCTGTCATGCAATTAGTTGGTTTGCCTTGTTGCCCACAAGATGCCGTTCAAGAAATTAAAGCCATTTCTAAATATGTGTCCCATAAAAATGGTGGTAATGGCGCCGTTAGAGATGTCATTGAACAAGTTTTAAAGGTTCAAGGAAAATGGTTGGATAACTTTAATGCCAAATACGATTAATAGCACTTTTTCGTTTTACTGAAAATAAAAAATAGTCTTAATAAAAAAATCACTAACTAACTTTATACTACAAATTTGAAACTTATAAATTTCTTAAATCTTATTCGTTATAAGAACTTAATCTTGATTGCGTTGGTTCAATTTTTAATAAAATACATGCTTTTAGAGCCATTTCTAGCGGCAACCAACTTAAGCGTGACCCTTAATTTATTTGGATTTATTTTATTGGTTTTGGCCACTGTTTGTATCGCAGCAGCTGGATATATCATTAACGACATTTACGATGTGGAAGTGGATACCGTTAACAGACCAGAACGCGTAGTTGTTGGACAAAGCATTTCGGAGAAAACAGCTAACATCCTATTTATTGTATTTAATGTTATTGGTGTTGGAATCGGCTTTTATCTTTCAAATCTTATTGGTAAAAATGGATTTTTTGCCATTTTTGTCATTATTTCTGCCTTGTTGTACGTCTATGCCTCATATTTAAAGCAGTTGCTATTAATTGGAAATATTGTAGTTTCCATTTTAGTGGCCTTAAGTCTTATTATTGTAGGTCTATTCGATTTGCTTCCAGTAATAACCCCAGAAAACCGGGAAACACAAATAACCTTTTTTAAAATTATTCTGGATTATGCCATTTTTGCCTTCGTCATAAATCTTATTAGGGAAATAGTGAAAGATATTGAAGATGTAGATGGCGAATACAAGGCTGGTTTTAATACCTTGCCCATTGCATTGGGTAGAAATAGGGCTATAAAAGTAGTTTTTGCACTTTCGGTCATGCTTTTATTTGGTGTGGTTTTTTATATTATCACCTTTTTGTATTCTCAATTATTGGTAGTTGCCTATTTTTTAGTATTTATTCTGGGACCTTTAATTTACTTAAGCATCAAATCTTACAGCGCCGAAACAAAAAAAGAGCTTCGTTTTATTAGCAACTTGCTTAAATTAATCATGTTAATTGGCATGTTTTCATTGGCACTATATCAATTTGTTTTACTAGGCTAATGTTAAACGAGAAACTAAAAAATCAGCATCTTATTTTAGCTTCAGGTTCGCCTAGAAGGCAACAGTTTTTTACAGATTTAGGTCTGGATTTCGAGGTGCGTTTAAAACCTGTAAATGAAGAGTATCCATCCCGATTAAAACATTTCGAGATCAGCGATTATTTGTCCCAATTAAAAGCGCTACCATTTAAGGATGAATTAAAGGAAAACGACATTCTTATAACCAGCGATACCATTGTTTGGCACAACAACCAAGCGCTTGGGAAACCTAAAAATAACATGGATGCCTTCAAGATAATTAAATCTTTAAGTCATGACACGCACGAAGTCATTACTTCTGTTTGTTTTACAACAACCAAACTTCAAAAAACGGTTTATTCTGTAACTAAAGTTACTTTTAAAGAATTGAGCGACAACGAAATTAAACACTATATAAAAACCTGTAAACCTTTTGATAAAGCTGGTGCATATGGCATTCAGGAATGGATTGGTCAAATAGGAATTACTAAAATTGAAGGTTCGTATTTTAATGTGGTAGGTTTACCAACACATCTGGTTTATCAAACTTTAAATACCTTGGTTTCTTCTTAAATATAACTTAAGGGACTACCTAGTTCCTTATTTCTAATATATCTTTGCCATACTAACTTAATAAAGAAAATGACATTTTTTGAAAATTATCAATCTGAATTTATTGCCAGTTTATTTGTATTAATATTCTTATTTATTATTCGGGTAATTTCCCATAAACTCATTTACAAACTAGGAAAAAAATCGGGTATTAACGATGCTAGAATCCATTTAATTAGTAGATACGCAACCGTAACCTTAATTTTAATAGCTCTTTTAATCGAGACCTTTATTTTTGGCGCACAGTTAAAAGATTTGGCACTCGTTTTTTCTTCGGTTTTTGCCGTTATTGGAATTGCCTTATTTGCAATATGGTCCATTTTGAGCAATATTACTTCTGGAGTCATCATGTTTTTTTCCTTTCCATATAAAGTAGGAGACAAAATCCAGATTCACGATAAAGACTTCCCTTTAGAAGCTATTATTGAAGACATTAGAGCCTTCCAAGTGCATTTAAGATTAGATAATGGCGATTTGGTGACCTATCCAAATAATCTATTGCTACAAAAAGCGGTGACATTAATTAAAAAAGATGCCATTGACGACGGCTCCAATGCTATTTAAATTATCCATATATTTATAGGAATATTTATACTTCATGGCTAAAAAGAGAACCAACAAATATAAAAAGCACATTAAGAAATCTCCCGGCTCTATTATTTATACCGGCAAAAAATCTACAAAACAACTCTTTATAGATGCTTTTGATTATGGCCCAGATTTTATAAACGAATTAGAGCTCAAATCGATTGAAGATACCTTTAATTTTAAAAATTCCAAGTCCAATTCCTGGATCAATATCAACGGCTTAAACCATATCAATGAAATTGAAAAGATTGGAAAACACTACAATCTGCATCCTTTAGTTATTGCAGACATTGCCAATATCTCTCAACGCCCAAAAATTGATATCTACGACGACTATATTTTCGTTATCCTTAAAATGTTGTATTACGATGAAAACGAAAACATTAAGATTGAACAAATAAGTTTGGTGTTAGGACCTAATTACATCCTCACATTCCAAGAAATGGAAGGAGATGTTTTTGACAATGTTAGAGAGCGACTACGTATAGAAAATGGTAGGATTAGAACCCTTGGAGCAGATTATTTGCTCTACGCTCTAATCGATGCTATTGTGGACCACTACTACATTGTTAGCGAAACCATGGGAAACAAAATTGAGGACCTGGAAGAACTTTTATTTAATGGAAATCTTCAGGACGATTTAAGTCAACAAGTTTTAAGCCTAAAAAAGGAAGTGTTGAAAGTACGTCGAACCATCTTCCCCATTCGAGAAATTATTAGTCGGATTGAAAAAAATGAACATGCCTTAATTAACCCAAATTCCATTCAGTATTATCGGGATATTTACGATCATGCCTTTCAATTATCCGATGCTATCGAAATTTATCGAGAAATGATCTGGAGTTTAATGGACATGTACATGACCACCATTAGCAATAAAATGAACGAAGTCATGAAAGTGCTTACCATCATTGCCACAATTTTTATTCCCTTAACTTTTATTGCAGGTATTTACGGAATGAATTTCGATAATATGCCAGAACTACATTATAAATACAGCTACTTTATTCTTTGGGGAGTAATGATTTTAATATTTATTGGTATGATCTACTATTTTAAGAAGAAAAAATGGCTTTAATAGTTTCTGGAATAACTAGTGAAAAATGACAAATGCCCCCGCCTTAAGTTCTATAATATCCCCAGAATATCTATCTAATTTAGTTATAAATCGATATAACCTTCCCCAAGAAACAACTTGTAGTATTCTTAAAATAGGAATCAATCACTCGTACCTTGTATCAACTCCTACCAATAAATTTGTACTTAGAGTTTACTATTTAAATTGGAAAACAGAAGTAGAAATTAATGAAGAATTAAGACTTTTAAATTACTTAAAAAACAATAACATCTTAGTTTCTTACGCAATACTAGATTCTAAAAATACATATGTCCAAAAAATAAATGCTTCAGAAGGAGAACGTTTTGCTGTCTTATTTTCTTTTGCTGAAGGAGAAGCCATTAGAGTTCCAACACAAGAACTTTGTTTTAAACTTGGAGAATCTATGGCAAAAATGCATCTGTTAACTACCGACAAAACCCTAAATAGAAAAAACTACCATGCCGAAACCCTTGTTAACTGGGCTTATCAGGCTGCGAAAAATCATTTTAAAGAATCAACAAAAGAAATAACATATTTTGAACGAGCTGCTGCCATAATTACGTCGGAATTTAAAAAGGCTAAAACAAGCAATTTAAGACATGGCATCGTACATCTCGATTTGTGGTATGAAAACATGAGGATTAAGAATGAAACTGAAATTACTTATTTCGATTTTGATAATTGTGGAAATGGTTGGCTGTTTTTAGATCTCTCCTATTCACTTATGGTACTTTTTAGAAATGAACCTAAGAAAGAAGATTTTATTCTAAAACGAGATTCTTTTTATAAAGGCTATGGATCCATAACACCTATTTCAGAAGAAGAAAAAAGATTAATCCCTTATGGCGGTTTAGCCATTTGGCTTCACTATAATGGCATTCATGTGGATAGATTTAATGATTTTTCTAATCAGTTCTTAAGCGAAGAATTTTTTAAATATTGGATCCATACAGTAAACCAGTGGATGACATTTAACAAGATCACCATTTAGCACCATACTTTCAAACGTTAAAGAAACATAAAAACCTGCACGCTTGTAGGTTTTCTTTTTATATTTAGTGCTTTCTAAAAAACCCACCATGCAAAGATTATTACTTGTTGTAATTATAACACTATTTTCAAGCTTAAACATATACGCTCAAGCTCCCAAAAAACCAAATACTTCAGAAATTTACGAGGCCATTAAAAAACTTAATTTTTTAGGATCCGTTCTATACGTAGCAGCACATCCAGACGACGAGAACACCCGCCTCATTTCATACATGTCTAACCAAGTAAAAGCCAGAACAGCCTATCTGTCCTTAACACGAGGTGATGGTGGCCAAAACCTAATTGGCCCGGAAATTGGCGAACTTTTAGGGGTTATTAGAACACAAGAATTATTAACTGCCAGACAAATAGATGGAGGTGAACAACTTTTTACGCGTGCCAACGATTTTGGCTATTCCAAACATCCAGACGAAACGCTTGAAATATGGAACAAAGAAGAGGTTTTAAGCGATGTGGTTTTGGCCATTCGCCAATTTCAACCGGATATTATTATCAATCGGTTCGACCATAGAAGTCCGGGTTCTACCCATGGACATCATACCAGTTCGGCCATGCTAAGTATAGAAGCTTTCGATATTTCCAACAACAAATCGGCGTATCCAAACCAATTAAAAACTACGAGTCTGTGGCAACCAAAACGTTTGTTTTTCAATACCTCGTGGTGGTTTTATGGCAGTCAAGAAAAATTTGAAAAGGCCGATAAAAGCAGTTTATTGGAATTGGACTTAGGTGTTTTTTATCCTTTAAACGGATTAAGTAATAATGAAATTGCCGCTTTAAGTAGAAGCCAACATAAATCTCAAGGTTTTGGAAATACCGGAACTCGTGGTTCGGAAATGGAATACATCGAGTTGGTTAAAGGCCAGATGCCTAAAGACGAATCCAATCTATTTGAAGGTATCGACACCACATGGAATCGTGTAAAAGGTGGTGAAGCCATTGGACAAATTATGCAACAAGTTGAAGCTAATTACGATTTTACGAATCCTTCTACAAGTATTCCAAAACTGGTTGAAGCCTATCAGTTAATCAAAAATTTAGAAAATACGCATTGGAGAACATATAAAACCAAAGAAATTAAAAACATTATTTATGCCTGTGCTGGCTTGTATTTAGAAGCTACTTCGGCCACGAGTCAAGCCACTCCAGGAGAGACGGTAAAACTAAATATTGAAACGATCAATAGAAGTACGTATCCTATAAAATTGGAAACCATTTCCTGCAACAATACCACAATTACAAAACAGTTGGCACTTACCGAAAACAACGGATTCGATTTTCATGAAATCCTAGAAATACCAAGGAACCAAAAGCCAACAACCCCTTATTGGCTTACTGAAAAAGGGACTTTAGGGATGTATCAGGTTTCAGAGGATTCTTTAAGAGGAAAACCAGAAACTCCAAGGGTTTTCAAGGTGTCTTTTAAATTAATTTTTGACAAGACCCCCATAACATTTACTAAACCTGTAATTTACAAAACCAACGACCCTGTTAAGGGAGAGGTTTATAAACCGTTCGAGATTATTCCTGAAGCTTCTGTGAAAATATCAGAAAAAGTCATCATTTTCGAAAACAGCCAGGCCAAAGACATTCCGGTTATTGTTAAAGCTGGACGCGATAAGCTACAAGGTACTTTAAGTTTAAACTATCCTAAGGAATGGAACGTGTCCCCAGAAAAACAAGAGGTGCAGATTGCAAATAATGGAGAAGAAAATACCTTTGTATTTCGTGTCACTCCTCCAGAAAATCAGCACGAAGGACTGTTGATTCCTGTCATGACTGTAAATGGAAAAAACTATTCCAAAGAACTCATAGAAATAGATTACGACCACATTCCATATCAAACCGTATTACTGCCTTCTGAAACTAAGATTGTGCGTTTGGACATTCAAAAAAAAGGTGAAAACATTGGGTATATTGTTGGTGCTGGAGATGTAGTTCCCGAAAGTTTACAACAAATTGGTTACAAGGTAACGCTACTTAAACCAGAAGACATCAATCCGGAAACCCTAAGCAGGTTCGATGCTGTTGTTGTTGGAATTAGAGCGTATAACACCTTGGAAACCTTAAAATTCAAACAACAACAATTGTTTGATTTTGTATCGAATGGTGGAAATATGATTGTTCAATACAATACAAACCACCAATTAAAAGTAGATGCTTTGGCTCCCTACAAATTAGAACTTTCCAAAGATCGGGTAACCGACGAACACTCTGAAGTTAAATTCCTAGAACCTAAACATCCGTTATTAAACAGCCCAAATAAAATAACCCAAGAAGATTTTAAAGGTTGGACCCAAGAACGAGGCTTATATTTTCCAGACAAATGGAGCAAAGAATTTACATTTATTTTATCCATGCATGACAAAGGCGAATCGGCTAAAAAAGGAAGCTTATTAGTCGCTAAATATGGTAAAGGCTACTATATTTACACAGGCTTGAGTTTCTTTAGGGAATTTCCAGCTGGCGTTCCAGGGGCTTACAGATTATTTGCCAACATGTTGAGTATCGGTAAAGAAGACATACTGCTTGGAGAAAAAAAATAACCCTTAATTTAGCGGTTTTATATTTGAAATTATGACACATTCATGATCATTCATTTCAATTAAACAAATAGAATGACATGCATGCTGCATTAAATTTATACACATGAAAAAATACAAATGGAGTAACATGTACACGGTGGTGTTGATAGCAAATGCTATTTACATTCTTATTTTTTACTTTATCTCCAAAGCTTTTTAACTATGCAAACATTAGACTGGATTGTTTTAATTGGAACACTTGCTACTATTGTTGGCTACGGAACTTGGAAAACCAGAGGTAGTAAAAATGTTCAAGATTATGTACGTGGTGGCAATCAATCGAAATGGTGGACCATAGGTTTATCTGTTATGGCAACCCAAGCGAGTGCCATTACCTTTTTATCTACACCAGGACAAGCCTTCCACTCTGGAATGGGGTTTGTACAGTTTTATTTCGGACTTCCCATAGCCATGATTATTATTTGCATGGTGTTTATTCCCTTATACCACAGACTAAAAGTCTATACGGCTTATGAGTTTCTCGAGAATCGATTCGACTTAAAAACCCGGAGTCTTACAGCCATCTTGTTCCTTATTCAACGTGGTTTGGCCGCTGGAATTACCATCTATGCGCCTGCCATTATTTTATCGGCTGTTTTAGGCTGGAACCTAACTTATTTAAATATAGCCATTGGGATTTTAGTAATTATATATACGGTTTCTGGTGGTACCAAAGCAGTAAGTATGACCCAAAAACACCAAATGGCTGTTATTTTTACAGGTATGTTTATTGCCTTCTTTTTAATTATTAGCTATTTACCCGAAAACATCACCTTCACGAAAGCTCTAGAGATTGCTGGAGCTAGTGGAAAAATGGATATCCTGGATTTCTCCTTCAATATGGAAAATCGTTATACGGTTTGGAGTGGTTTAATTGGTGGAACTTTTTTGGCGCTTTCCTATTTTGGAACAGACCAAAGTCAGGTGCAACGGTATTTGTCAGGAAAATCGGTTAAGGAAATGCAAATGGGCTTAATTTTTAATGGCTTGTTAAAAGTTCCTATGCAATTCTTTATTTTATTGGTTGGTGTTATGGTTTTTGTGTTTTATCAGTTTAATCAATCCCCAATAAACTTCAATCCAGCAGCCGAACAGGTCATGATCGATTCAGAATATTCTGGAGCGTATCAAGATTTGGAAAATGAACAACTGGCTATTTTCAACAGCAAACAAGAACATATAAATAATTTTGTTGCCACGGGCGATGCTAAATATGCCAATGAAATTGCTTTATCAAATGAAGCCGATAGAGCAAACAGGGAAGCTGCCAAAGTATTGATTCAAGAAGCTGCAGATAAAAAAATTGTACGGGTTGAAACCAATGATAAGGATTATGTGTTTATTCATTTTATTCTTAACAATTTACCGCGAGGCTTGATTGGCCTGCTTTTAGCCGTGATATTAAGTGCCGCCATGTCTAGTACGGCAAGCGAATTAAATGCCTTGGCCTCTACCACCTCCTTGGATCTATACAAACGAAGCATGGTTCCTGGAAAAAGTGAAACCCATTATTTAAAAGCAACCAAATGGTTTACGTTTGGCTGGGGGATTTTAGCCATTTTAATTGCTAGTGTCGCTTATTTGGCGGATAATTTAATTCAGTTGGTCAATATTATAGGATCTATTTTTTACGGAAATGTCCTAGGGATTTTCCTCCTGGCTTTTTTCTTTAAATACGTGCGCGGAAATGCGGTTTTTGTAGCAGCCTTAATTACTCAAGCTATCGTAATCACGGGTTGGTGGTTCGATTGGATGCCGTATTTATGGCTGAACTTATTTGGATGTATGGTAGTAATCACCTTGGCATTTATTCTTCAGAAACTAAACTTTAAATCCGATTAATCAGAAATTCTCTTTATAGAAGTTATCCATGAAATAAAAAAAGCCTCACAATTTTAGTTATGAGGCTTTTTAAATAAGAAGTTAAAAGGAATTTATTTCTCCCATTCTTTAATGGAATCCAAATTCATTTTTACGTAATCGTCGTTTCCTGCTTTTTTAGAGGCTTCCAAAGATTGTTTCGCAATTTTAATAGCGCCTTTTTTATCCCCTGCTTTAGCATAAATTACAGACTGTTGTCTTAATTGGTAGAACATAGGTTTTTCAGTCATTTTCATGGCTTTATCCATCCATTCTTTGGCTTGTTTTAAATCTTTTCCTTCTTCAGAATAGTAAACAGCAGCAGCATAATAATCGCTCGCTTTTGGAGTACCATTTAAAGCATCGTTAATAGAAGCCAAAACCTTATCGTCTGTTGGAACCGTAAAAGGCACAGCGATATAAGTTTTTTCCCATAAAAACTCTAAAGTCGCTCCAGAATTAGTGATTTGATTGATATCAATCGTAAAGTTTTCTACATTAAAAGGCACAGGAAATACTTCAGCATTTACTCTTGCTGCTACTTTTCCATCGTCCCATTTTTCTGGAGTTCCCCAGTTTTCAGTATCTGAATAAAACAACACTTCCCAAACCTCTTTTCCTGGTTTTGCAAAAATGGCATAAGATCCAGCTTCTAAAATCTGCCCCATAATAGTTACATTATCTGTAAAAGTGATGATGCTGTTTTTGTTAGCGCCCATTCTCCATACTTTATCGTAAGGCACAAGATCTCCAAAAATGGTGCGACCTTTAACGCCTGGTCGAGAATATTCAATAGTAAAATCGGTTAAACCAACCTTCTGCTCCACTTTGCTAAACGGACTTGGTTGTGGGGTTGTAACCTGAGCATTCATGTGGAACGTTAAAGCTCCTACGGCCATAAACAGTAATATTTTTTTCATTTGTAATAGTTTTAAACTAATTATATTTAATAAAGCAAAAATAGCCTTTAAGCAGAGAGGTTATTGTTAAGGAAAACTTAATCTTCCCACCCGTATTTATGGTAAATGCTTCTTACAATCTGACCAAAATTCTCTAAATGGTTGATGTATTGCTCGTTTGTTAAAAGCGCCTTCAATTCGGCATTCATATCGTCAACAATCCCATCAAATCTAACATGAATTTCATCAATGGTATAATCCTTATCCAAATCGTTTAAACGGCTCATTTCGTAAATGTGCGAATATACAATGGTATCGTAGTCCTCCCTTTTTTCTTTGGATAGGTGCATCTCATTCACCCGATCGTTGAACCATTGTTCAATATTAGCTCTTTCTTGAACGGTATATACCGTATCTATCTTGGCCGCTTGTCTTTTAAGCTCCTTTTCTGATTTCATGTTTTGAGAGAAAGCAGATCCTGCGCTCAATAGGAAACCGGCTAATAACAGGAATTGTAGTTTTTTCATAAATTATTAATTTTTTACACTCAAATATACAACTTTAAAAAAAATGTCAAATAAAAATGTGCATTTTTAATTAAGAAGTGGCTGCGCTACCAGGCATGTTTGCTATCTAAGAAAAAAGTAGTTTTAAAGTTTTGTGTTTATTTGACTGGTTTTTATAACTATTATTTTAAAATAGACCATCTCCAGCGGATGAATTAACAAAACTACAAAGACATTTTTGTGGTGTTTTACTTGCCTCATCAAACCTACTTTAAATACCTCAACTTGAAATAATTTCTAGAAATCTGTAGCTTACTTCAGGACAACACCGCTTAGCAAAAAATTTGCTCCATCAGCAACTGATTACTCATTAATTTTCAGCGCTTTAGCTTTCTTATTTTCCATTACAAATCAGAAAAATAGGCTGTTTAAAAGAAGGGGCAATTGCCAAAATTTGGTTAAAGATTTGTATCCTCAATAAATTTTGTCTTTATTACTGAACATCAGTTTACAAACGTTAATTTTGTCTAATTTACTTCATTTAAAGTTAGACATTTTGTATCTTTGTAAAAATAGTTGTACTCATGGCAAAAAAGAAAACACTTAATAGCGAAGACATTATGACTCTGTACATGAACTATGTACTGGAACATGATAAGAAACCAGCTTCAGTTTATCTATTTTCAAAAGAAAACAAACTTAACGAGCAAGATTTTTACCAACACTTTGCTTCTTTTGAAGTTTTAGAGAAGGATGTTTTTAATACGTTTTTCGAGAATTCACTACAGGTTTTAAATAAGAGTGAGGATTATACTGCTTTCGATACCAGAAACAAACTTCTTAGTTTCTATTTTACGTTTTTTGAGAATTTAACGGCAAACAGAAGTTTTGTCATGTTTATTTTAGAACAAGATAAAAACCAACTTAAAAACCTGAGGTTGCTATCTAAATTAAGACACAGTTTTACAAGTTATATTGAATCTTTAAATATTGAAATTCTAGATGTTAAACAAAAGCAAATCGAACAAATCCAAAAGAAAGCTCTAAAAGAGTCTGCTTGGGTCCAGTTATTGATAACACTTAAGTTTTGGATGGAAGACAGCTCACCTGCCTTTGAGAAAACAGACATTTTTATTGAAAAGTCGGTGAACACCAGTTTTGATGTGCTTCAAATTACCCCTTTAAAAAGCGTTCTCGATCTCGGAAAGTTTTTATTTAAAGAAAAAGCTAATATGACTCTATGAAGACGATAGATAAAATTCCTATTACTAAAATTCAAAGGGCCTCCAAACTAGTTTCAACTGGAGCTAAAGTTGGGGTCAATTATATTAAATATTACGGCGATAAAATGGTTAATCCTCAAGAGGAAGCCAAAGAACGCCTGAACAAAAACAATGCAGACGATATTTATGATAGCTTAAAGCAACTTAAAGGCAGTGCTTTAAAAGTGGCGCAAATGTTAAGCATGGAAAAAACCATCTTACCTAGAGCGTATGTGGAAAAATTTTCCTTGTCGCAGTTTTCCGTACCACCGTTATCGCCGGCATTAGTGCTTAAAACCTTTAAAACATATTTTGGCAAAACACCAGATGAGTTATACGATAGTTTTAATGCAACATCTATAAATGCTGCCAGTATTGGACAGGTACATCTAGCGGAAAAAGATGGAAAGAAACTTGCGGTAAAAATCCAATATCCTGGAGTTGCAGATAGTATTGCATCCGATTTGGCCATGGTAAAACCCGTAGCCATGAGTATGTTCAATATCAAAGGGAAAGATTCCGACAAATATTTTAAAGAGGTTGAAACCAAACTTATCGAGGAAACCAATTATATTTTAGAAGTTGAGCAAAGTCAGGAAATTGCAAATGCGTGCGCGCATATTCCTAATTTGAAATTCCCTAAATATTACAAGGAGTTATCTTCGGATAGAATCATTACTATGGATTATATGGAGGGTGAACACTTATCAGAATTCACCAACCACAATACAGATCAAGATAAAGCTGATAAAATAGGACAAGCCTTATGGGATTTTTACATGTATCAAATCCATAAACTAAAGAAAGTCCATGCAGATCCACATCCTGGAAACTTTTTAATTTCTAAGGAAGCAGATCTTATTGCATTGGATTTTGGTTGTGTAAAAGCCATTCCAGAAGAGTTTTACAAACCTTATTTTGAATTGGCCAAAAAGGAAAATATTAACAATGAAGATATTTTTATATCAAAATTATACGAATTAGAAATTTTAAAACCAGAAGATTCCGAAGAAGAAAAAGTGTTTTTCACGAAGATGTTTCACGACATGCTGAGTTTGTTTTCACAGCCGCTTCAGGATGACACGTTCGATTTCTCTAACGATGATTTCTTTTTAAAAATAGCGCAATTGGGCGAGCAATATTCAAAAAACTCGCAAATAAGAAAATATAATGCCAATCGAGGTTCTAAACATTTTATTTATATGAATAGAACGTTTTTTGGACTTTATAACCTCATGTTCGATTTAAAGGCAAAAAATGTCATAATTAATAACTTTAATTCGTTATAATGACAATTCTCGTAACAGGCGCAACTGGCTATATTGGCAAACGACTGATTCCTTTATTAGTAAATGAAGGACATCATGTGATTTGTGCTGTTCGAGATAAATTACGCGCAGACAAAAGCTACCTAAATAATGAGCATATTGATGTTGTGGAAGTTGATTTTTTAAAACCTGAAACCTTAGAACAAATACCAAATAAGATAGATGTTGTATATTATTTAATACATTCTATGTCTAATGATTCCAGTAGTTTTGAAGCTTTGGAAGAACGTTGTGCGCTCAATTTTAAATCGCAAATAGAAAAAACAGAGGCCAAACAGGTTATTTATTTAAGCGGAATTACCAACGATACCAAACTTTCTAAGCATCTTAAGTCACGTAAAAATGTAGAGAATGCATTACAATCTAAACACTATGCTTTAACGGTTTTTAAAGCGGGAATAATTGTTGGTTCTGGAAGTTCATCCTTTGAAATTATAAGGGATCTGGTAGAAAAACTCCCGGTAATGATTGCTCCTAAATGGTTGCATACAAAAACTCAGCCTTTGGCCGTACGCGATGTGTTAGCCTTTTTATCGAAAAGTGCTGGAAACATTGAGACTTACAACAAAGCATTTGATGTTTTTGGACCAGAAGTTTTAACCTATAAACAAATGCTTTTGCAATTTGCAGAGGTACGAAACTTAAATAGACATATTATAACCGTTCCGGTAATGACGCCAAAACTATCATCGTATTGGCTGTATTTTGTAACATCCACCTCCTATAAATTAGCCTCTAATTTAGTAGACAGTATGGGTGTCGAAATTATTGGAAAACCGAGCGATATTAATAATATATTAAATGTAGAACCGTTAACTTACAAGGAAGCTGTAAAATTAGCTTTCGAAAAAATAGAACAAAATAGTATTGTTTCCAGTTGGAAAGATTCCTTTATAAGCAGTGGGCGTTTAAAAAGCAGTTTCCACAATTATATAAATGTTCCTACCTATGGCTGCTTTACAGATTATAAAGAACATCAAGTAGTCGATTCCAATAGAACCACAGATAAAATATGGGCTATTGGTGGACAAACAGGTTGGTATTATGGCAATGTGCTTTGGAAACTCCGAGGCCATTTGGATAAGATTTTTGGAGGTATTGGTTTAAGACGCGGAAGAACCAATGTAACAGAAATAGATTCGGGAGATGCTTTAGATTTTTGGCGGGTTATTTATGCCGATAAAATACAGCAAAGACTCCTACTCTATGCTGAAATGAAATTGCCAGGGGAAGCTTGGCTGGAATTTAAAATTGAAAACAACCTGTTAAAACAAACAGCTACCTTTAGACCTCGTGGTCTAGCCGGTAGACTATATTGGTACAGTGTATTACCATTCCATGGATTGATTTTTAACGGAATGATAAAAAAATTAAGCGCATAAAAACTATGCCTTTAACTATTGATTAAAAATTATTAAAACAATTAAAATTATGGAACTTATAGACAAAGCTTTAGAATTTGAGAAAACAAGTTTAAGATCTCTATCTACAAGCGATCGCATTGAAATTTCAAGAGAAGCTAAATCGCTCATACTTGGTTTAAATGAAATATACAAAACGAAGAAAGACGAAAAGATCATGGATGTCATGAAACGTCTTACTGCCATGAAACAAAAGGTGGAAAAACGTCTTAAAGGGAGACCTTTAACAGCTTAAGTAAAAAACTTAAGAAACGTTCTTAAACTTATGTCATTGAAGACATCTTAATTAGATTAAAACGTACAGGCTCCTCAGGGCAAGTAAGGTTACTGGCATCGCCATTCTAAAAAACTTAGCGAACCAAATTTAGGGTTCATACTATAAGTAGAAGCACGCCTAACTTTGTTGTTGAAAATCTAACATGGTCTCTTCCGATTTGTAAAAAATCAACTACAGAAAACACACCAAGCCATCGGTTTGGTGTGTTTTTTTGGTAGTACGAATTAAATAAAAAACAGAATACCTCTTTATAATCTATGCCACAAACAATCAACCTTTTTTGGTTTCGAAGAGATTTGCGTCTAGATGATAACGTAGGTTTATATGAAGCCTTAAACGGAAATCATCCCGTTCTCCCCATCTTTATTTTTGACACAGACATTTTAGACGAGCTTCCTATAGACGATGCTCGCGTGACTTTTATATACAATACCCTTCAAAATTTAAAAGAAAATTTACAGACTAATTACCACAGTAATATCTGTTTGTATCAAGGAAAACCTTTGGATATTTTTAAAGAATTAGTAGGCCAATATCAAATAGCTACTGTTTATACCAATCACGATTATGAGCCTTATGCCAAAGACCGGGATGCTGAAATAGAAGGTTTTCTCTCAAATAAAAACATCCATTTTAAAAGCTTTAAAGACCAAGTCATTTTTGAAAAAGACGAGGTAGTAAAAAGCGACGGCAAACCTTATTTGGTTTATACGCCTTATATGAAAACCTGGAAGGCCAAGTTTAAAGAGAAAACATTAGAAACCCATAACACCAACAGTTTACTTCACAACTTACATCAAATAGAAGCGGCTCCTAATCTGAGTTTAAAAGCTTTGGGCTTTACACCTTCTCAACAGAAAATAGAAG
Organism: Xanthomarina sp.; assembly: GCF_035306705.1. Lineage (GTDB taxonomy): Bacteria > Bacteroidota > Bacteroidia > Flavobacteriales > Flavobacteriaceae > Xanthomarina. Next base: position 9,727 of record NZ_DATGNO010000090.1, on the reverse strand, counting down.
CGTATAAAGTCAATTCCCATGTCATTCAAACCTACGAGGACACTAGAAATTTCCCATTCAAGGACAGCACATCTAGATTAGGACCCCATTTACGTTTCGGAACAGTTAGCATTCGTAAAATAGTAGAAAAAGCGTGTGCGGAAACCAACGAGATTTTTTGGCAAGAATTAATTTGGAGAGAGTTTTTTATGCAAATCTTATGGCATTTTCCTGAAACGGTCCATAGGAGTTTTAAACCTCAATACGATCAAATCAAATGGCGAAATAACCAACAGGAATTTGAGCTTTGGTGTCAAGGCAAAACAGGATATCCTTTAGTGGATGCGGGGATGAGACAACTCAATCAAACAGGTTTTATGCACAATCGGGTGCGCATGTTGGTTGGAAGTTTTTTATGCAAACATTTACTCATAGATTGGCGTTGGGGAGAAGCTTATTTTGCCGAAAAACTTCACGATTACGACATGGCAGGCAATATAGGAAACTGGCAATGGGTTGCTGGTTGTGGTGTGGATGCAGCGCCATATTTCAGGATTTTTAATCCAACCACGCAAATAGAGAAGTTCGATAAAAACCTTCAATATATTTCCAAATGGGTACCAGAATTTCAGGAACTCACCTACCCGACTCCTATGGTTGACCATAAGGAAGCGCGTGAACGTTGCTTAAAAGTTTATAAAGAAGCCTTAAATAATACTTAGGCCAGCCTTTCTATTTTAGCACCAATAGCACGTAAACGGGTATCGATATTTTCATACCCTCTATCTATTTGCTCGATATTATGAATGGTAGACGTTCCTTTTGCCGAAAGTGCGGCAATTAATAAAGACACTCCTGCTCTAATATCTGGCGAAGACATGGTCGTTGCCTTTAACTGCGACTTAAAATCATGGCCAATAACTACTGCTCGATGCGGATCGCAAAGAATGATTTTAGCACCCATATCAATCAATTTGTCCACAAAGAACAAACGGCTTTCAAACATTTTTTGGTGTATTAAAACACTGCCTCTTGCTTGGGTTGCCACCACTAAAATAATACTCAGTAAATCGGGTGTAAATCCGGGCCAAGGCGCATCGGAAATGGTTAAAATGGAACCATCTATATAACTTTGTATTTCGTAGCCATCTACATGGGCTGGAATATAAATATCGTCACCACGACGTTCTACGGTAATTCCTAATTTTCTAAAAACATCTGGAATTTGCCCCAAATCGTCCCAACTCACATTGGTAATGGTCAATTCACTTTTGGTCATAGCAGCCAGACCCATCCAACTTCCAATCTCAATCATGTCTGGAAGCATTCTATGCTCAGTCCCTTCTAGCGTTTCAACACCTTCAATAATAAGCATGTTGGAACCAATGCCGCTAATTTTTGCTCCCATGCGATTAAGCATTTTACACAATTGCTGTAAATAAGGTTCGCAAGCAGCATTATAAATGGTGGTCTTGCCTTCGGCCAAAACAGCAGCCATAACTATATTTGCTGTTCCTGTTACAGAAGCTTCATCAAGAAGCATGTAAGCTCCTTTAAGTCTTTTGGCTTCCACACCGTAAAAATGATCTTCTCTATTGTATCTAAATTTGGCTCCTAAATTAATAAAGCCTTCAAAATGGGTATCTAATCTTCTTCTTCCAATTTTATCACCTCCCGGTTTAGGAATATAACCTTTTCCAAAACGCGCCAAAAGGGGTCCAACAATCATGATAGAACCTCTTAAACCTCTTCCATCTTCTTTAAATGCGTCCGATTCTAAATATTCTAAATGTACCTTGTCCGCTTTAAATGTGTAAGATCCCGTGCCGATTTTAGTAACTTCAACGCCTAGTTTTATAAGTAATTCTATCAGTTTATTAACATCAACAATATCAGGAATATTGTGGATGGTTACTAACTTGGGTGTTAGCAAGACGGCACATAATATTTGTAAAGCTTCGTTTTTTGCTCCTTGAGGCTGGATTTTTCCTTTTAATTGGTGTCCTCCTTCAATTTTAAAAATTCCCATACGTTTAGGTTAATAACGTTTTCTTGTTCTGTTTGTACTGCTTTTTTTATGATGTACCTTTTTGGTAGTCGTAGTGTATTTCTTGGCACTTCTCATTAAACTTGAGGCATCTGTTAAATCTTCATCCTCATTTTTAAGATTGATTTTACCATCAGATAATTCCCGTAAATGGTTAAAAATAACATCATCTTCAACGGTATCTTTATTCCAATTCAAGAAACTCTTTTTCATGTGATTTGCAATGGTGTAAATCAGCGCTTCCTTTAAATCTCCATCTTCCCAAGTACAAGCCACATCAATCATGGTCTTAATATTGTTTCCGTAGAATCGATATTTTGGATGGTTTTGTGGGTATTTTAAAGGTTGGGGACTGGCATATAATTCTTCTCTGGAAGGTTTTGGATAGGGCGAATCGACATCAATATCAAAATCGGCCATAATAAACAATTGATCCCATAGTTTATGCTGAAAATCTGGTACATCGCGTAAATGTGGTTGTAGATTTCCCATAACCGAGATAATGGCCTTGGCTACTTTATTGCGTTCTTCTTTGGTTTCACGTGTTTTTGCATACGTAATCATTTTCTGCATATGACGTCCATATTCAGGAATGATTAAATGTTCACGTTCTGTGTTGTACTCTAAATTATCTATCAAAATAAATGTGTGGTGTTTAATTTTTGCATGAAGTTAATTATGCACGTGCAAAGTACGAAAAATAATTAAAGACTAATAACGCCTTCCACTTTTTCTGCTACTTCTTTATATTTTTCGATTACCTGCTCTGGACCCTTCATTTTTACACTAATAGAAATACTGGTATAATTGCCGTTTTTAGACTCCTTGGTTCTAATAACCGCTCCAATGTTGTTAAAGAGAGCTTGTACTTCTGCTACCTTATCTAATTCCGACTTGACTATGAATTTGTATAAATATTCTGTCGGCCAAGAAGAGGTGTCGTATAACTGCGACTTTAATTTGGTGTAAAATTCTTCTGTTTTTTTCTGTTCGTCCATATCTATTGCTTCTTGTCTGTATATTTAAAAAATCCGTATGTCAACCACATAAAATAAGCATTTATTCGTGATTTTTAGGATTTGTAAAGATACTATTTCCCTAGCATTTTTTATTTAAGATTAAAATCACGAATTTTACAGCCAAAACCTTGCCAATTTTGAGTTTGAATAGAATTGTAATTACTGGGGGACCAGGAACTGGAAAAACATCTTTAATTAACGAATTAACCAAAAGAGGGTACTCCTGCTTAGAAGAAGTTTCTAGGCAAATAACTCTTGAGGCTAGAAAAGAAGGGGTAGAACAGCTTTTTTTAAGTGAACCATTCTTGTTTAGCAAAAAGCTTTTGGAGGGTCGGATCAAGCAATATGAGGACGCTTTAAAACTAGAAAACGATCTGGTTTTCTTGGACAGAGGCGTGCCAGACGTTTTGGCATATATGGATTTTGCCGACGAATCCTACCCAGAGGACTTTATTTCTGCCTGTAAAAACTGTAAATATACCCAAGTGTATGTGTTGGCTCCTTGGCAAGAGATTTTTATTAGCGATAGCGAACGGTATGAAAACTTCGAACAATCTCTGGAAATACACGAGCAATTACTGCATACCTATAAAAAATACCATTATAATTTAATAAACATTCCCTTCGATACGGTTGAAAACCGAGTAGATTACCTGTTGGACACTTTAAAAGCGTTGTAATGCAGCATCCCATAAACATATTAGAGCGGTATTGGAACTTCACCTCATTTAGACCCCTTCAAGAAGAAATTATTGAAGCGGTTTTACAAGGGGAAGATGTCTTTGCCTTGTTGCCAACTGGAGGAGGTAAATCGATGTGTTTTCAAATTCCTGCTTTGGCAAAAGAGGGTATTTGTATTGTGGTTTCTCCCCTAGTCGCTTTAATGAAGGACCAGGTAAACGCCTTGCAACAAAAAGGAATTAAAGCCTTAAGCATTACAAGTGGCATTCCATACAACGAACTCGATACCTTGTTGGACAACTGCATTTATGGCAATTATAAGTTTCTGTATTTGTCTCCAGAACGGTTGCAGCAGGAATTGGTACAAGACAGGATCAAACAAATGCCCGTTAATTTAATAGCTGTAGATGAAGCGCATTGCATTTCGCAATGGGGAAACGATTTTAGACCGGCTTATAAAAACATTGAACTGCTTAGACAAATCAAGCCCACGGTCAACTGCATCGCTCTTACGGCTTCCGCCACGGCCGAAGTGGTACAGGATATTGTAAAGGAACTGGACTTTATTCAACCTAAAATATTCAAGCAATCTTTTGAAAGATCCAACTTGGCTTATATGACTTTTGATGAAGACGACAAGCATTACCGGTTGGAAACCATTTTAAAGAAAAACCCACAGTCTTCTATTGTTTATGTAAGAAGCCGACGGTTGACTTTGGAAATTTCGGAGTTTTTGAATAAAAAGGGAATTTCAGCCACCACCTATCATGGCGGGTTATCGAATAAACTAAAAGAAGCGAACCAACATCAGTGGATCAACAATCAAAAACAAGTCATGATTGCCACCAATGCCTTTGGAATGGGCATTGACAAACCGGATGTTAAAACGGTAATTCATATTAATTTACCCGAAAGCATAGAAAGTTATTTTCAGGAAGCCGGACGTGCAGGAAGAAATGGCGATAAGGCCTTTGCGGTTATTTTAAAAAATAAAAGTGACGTGCTTCAAATTAAAAACCAGTTTCTAGAAACGTTGCCGAGCATCCAGGACGTGAAGCACATTTATAGAAAATTAAGCAACTACTTTCAAATATCGTATGGCGAAGGACAAAACATCTTATACGATTTTAATTTTAATGCCTTTTGCAAAACCTATCAATTACCTAGCACAATTACCTATAACACCTTGCAACTACTGGATAGAACAAGTATAATTACCTTATCCAAACAGTTCAACAAAAAAACAAGTCTTCAGTTTATTATTAGTAATAAATCGCTGTTTTCATATTTAGAAACCCATCCAGAATTGGCCATCATAGTTAAAACCATCCTAAGAACCTATGGCGGTATTTTTGAAAACGACATTAAAATAAATAGTTTATTGGTTTCAGAAAAAGCGTCTGTTTCTGAAGAACGCCTATTTTCGGCATTAAAACAATTGGAGAAAGATGAGATTATTACCTTGAGCCTGTCGACCACAGATTCCGAAATAACCTATCTGCAACCACGGGAAGACGACAATGCCATTAATCGAATTTCACATTATATAGAGGCACAAAACAAGCTGAAGCATCATCAAGTACATTCTGTCATTAACTATATAGAAAACGATAAAACGTGCAAAAGCGTGCAGCTCCTCTCCTATTTTGGAGAAAAAAACGTCAAGGATTGCGGCATTTGTTCGGTGTGCATCCTCAAAAATAAAAAACAGAACAAACCGGACCAAAAACAAATTCAAACAGAAATCTTACAGGCTTTAAGTTCTGGCAATTTAAGTTCGAGAGAATTAATACAAGTGGTATCTTGTTCGGAAGCCCACTTAAAAATCGGGTTACAACTGCTGTTGGAGCACGAATTAATTAGCATTACCACTAAAAACACCTACAAATTAAATTAAATATGAGCGATTTAAGAATAGTATTTATGGGAACACCCGATTTTGCGGTAACCATATTAAAAGCCTTGATAGAAAAAAACCATCAAGTTGTTGGTGTTATTACGGCTCCAGACAAACCTGCAGGCAGAGGACGAAAACTAAATGAAAGTGCTGTAAAAGTCTATGCCCAATCGCAAGGCCTTCACATCATGCAGCCTACAAACTTAAAAAACGAAGACTTTATAGCAGAATTAAAAGCCTTAAACGCCCAGTTACAAATTGTAGTCGCATTTAGAATGCTGCCAGAAGTGGTTTGGCAGTTACCGGAATATGGCACGTTTAACCTGCATGCATCCCTATTGCCAGATTATCGAGGTGCTGCACCTATTAATTGGGCCATCATAAATGGTGAAACAAAAACTGGAGTTTCAACCTTTTTTATAGATGAAAAAATAGATACAGGTGAAATCATCCTTCAAAAAGAAATCGCTATAGAAACTACAGACGACGCAGGAATCTTACATGATAAACTAATGCATGCCGGGAGCGAACTTGTTTTAGACACAGTAAATCTTATTGCAACCAAGAGCGTAACAACCCAAGCACAACCAAAAACAGAAGGCAGCAAAACAGCAAATAAACTGGATAGAGACAATTGCAAAATAGATTGGACGGACAGTTTGACCCATATTTACAACAAAATTCGAGGCTTGAGTCCATATCCAGCAGCATGGACCTATTTAAAAAATGGCGATGAAACCTTAGAGGTCAAGATATATAGTTCGGAAATTGAAAAGGAAACTCACCAATTAGCCATAGGCGAACTGGTAGTCACTAAAAAAGACATTAAAGTAGCAGTAAATGAGGGCTTTATAAATATCCAGGAATTAAAGCTTCCCGGAAAGCGAAAAATGGATACAAAATCCCTTTTAAATGGATATGCATTCGAAGCCTTTGCAAAAGTGCTGTAAACCCTCATTCTTGTTGATATTGTAAAATATCCGATGAAATGCACTAGCTTTATTAACAAATGCAATAAGTTATTAACAATATGGCGAATTTCCCTTGTCATTACTTGCATGGTTTAAGAATCCGTATAAATTTGTAATGGATTTAACAATAAACGAATGTTTAACCAACAATTTATTAATAATTAAAACTTAAATTATGAACAAATCAGATTTAATCGATGCAATGGCAGAACATGCTGGAATTACTAAAGCAGCTGCAAAAAAAGCATTAGAGAGTGCTCTTACCGAAATTGAAGGAGCTTTGAAAAAAGGCAATAGAGTTTCTTTAGTAGGATTCGGATCTTGGTCAGTATCTGAAAGAGCTGCAAGAGAAGGAAGAAACCCTCAAACAGGAAAAACAATACAAATTAAAGCTAAAAAAGTTGTTAAGTTTAAAGCTGGATCAGATTTAGCAAATGCAGTAAACTAAGTTTACTCATTAAAAATTTTAGGAAGCCTTCGTGATTACGAGGGCTTTTTTTATTTATATCTATTTGTAGTTAAAAAAATATTTATTACATTTAAATATTAATCCTCTTAAGCTATGATTACAATCAAACCCAAAAAAGGTGATTTGTTAATAGCAGAACCATCCATAATAGGAGATTCTTCTTTTAATCGTTCCATCATATTACTGGCAGATCACACAGAAGAAGGCTCCATAGGTTTTATTTTAAATAAACCTTTGGACTACACCATTCAAGACTTGATTCCTGAAATAAAAGCCAGGTTTAAAATTTACAATGGCGGCCCCGTAGAACAGGATAATCTATACTTTATCCATAAAGTACCCGAACTCATACCTAATAGTATCGAGATTTCCTTAGGAATCTATTGGGGTGGCGATTTTGACAAGGTGGCCGAACTTATTGCGAAAAACGAATTAAGTGAAAAACACATTCGCTTTTTTCTAGGTTATTCGGGTTGGGAAACGGACCAGTTGGAAGACGAACTGAAAATCAATTCGTGGGTCGTTACAGAAAATATCTATAAAAAAGCCATCATTGAAAAAGATTACCAGTTTTTCTGGAAAGAAAAAATGGTAGAATTAGGTGAAGAATATAGTATTTGGTGCAATGCGCCCGAAAATCCCAGCGCCAATTAAACGGCCAATCTCATCTTAACATTCAGCTTTTGGAGCAAGCTTTTAGCAACCTCATTAGTAAATATTTTCTTCCTATACTGGCTTATGGGTTGAATACCGGTAATGACGTTTGTAATAAAAATTTCGTCTGCTTTTTGAATTTCAAAAGGTGAAATAGAGGCTTCCTCCAAGGTATATTCGGGCATCTGCTTAATAATTTCCATCAGCTGTTTTCTCATAATCCCCTTTAAACAACCATCTAAAAGAGGCGGTGTTTTTATAACGGTGCCAGTTACCAAAAACAGATTTCCGTTTAAAGCTTCAACCACCTGTTTGTTGGTATTTAAAAGAAAGCAGTTCTGTAGCTTATTTTCCTTGGCATAAATACTTCCCACAACATGCAACACCTTATTATTTGTTTTTAAAGTAGATAACAACCCAGGAGCCACATAAAAATCCTTAAATAAATCTACCTGATAGCTTGTGTCATTTAAAAGGTAAAAATCTGAATCCAAAGGTTTCGAAGATATTATATAATCCACATCATTCGTTTCAGGCAAATACAAGCCGCCTTCTTTTCTATTGATAAACAACTTGACCCTAAGCGTTTGCTCTAAGGCATTCTTGGCCGTTAAGAGTTTCAAAATCTCTTCCTGAAGGAATTCCATGGTGAAATTCATAGGGATTTCCATTCGTAAAATACGCATGGACGCCATAAGCCTAAAGTAATGATCTTCCCAAAAAAGGAGTTTGCCATGAGACACCTTTATGGTTTCAAAAAGGGCATCGCCATAATTAAAGCCTCTGTTCTCTGTTGAAATAATCTGATTGCTGTCTGTAAGTTTTCCGTTAAAATTGACCATAAAAAATCCCGAAATAAATTCGGGACAAATATAAGTTATTAAAGTAAAATTCCACTAAGCAGAACCCAATACCTGCTTTAAATCTGATATCTGATTTTCCCAAAGCATCTTAGTTCCTTCCACTTCATCTTCCTCAGAGAAATCGGTGACAATAATACTCACATCCTTAGTGATTTCATCCACTTGAATTTTAATTTCAAAATAGTACGATGGTTCTTCATCTGCCAACCATTTAAATTTAATACGTTCGCCACTTTTTTTACTTACTAGTTTGGCTTGTTCTTCAACGCCATCCCAGATAAACTTAAACAGCTCTCCACGGGAGTTCACATTTTCGGCAAACCATTCCGACAAGCCAGAAGGGGTAGATATATATTGGTAAAGTAATTGAGGTGAAGCTTGAATAGGAAACTCCATTTCAAATTTAATTTTTTCGTCCATTTTAAGATTGTATTATTGGCGCTCAATATATACATTAATTAATAGGTTTTAAAACAATTCTTAAAAATAATCAATATTCTAACCCTACAAATGCCCCTACAGGATAGAAAAAACATAAGAACTTGACATACCGCAATAATTATGAGGCATTTAAGACCTAACATTAAGCAGTTAATACGCTTATAAAGTTTAAGAACCGCTCCTAATAGCCCAAGTTTTAATAGGTGTTTTTAAAAATAAAAGAGCACTTGGTTTTTTATACGAGCCACTAAAGCACCAGCCCTTGCAAGGCTTTAGATGCTGTAATAAATAATATTGAATAATAATTAGCACTTATGTTTGCTCTCTATGAATTTGTTTTTATATTTGCAGCCGTTAAAAAGGGCTTTTTGGGAGTAATCCTGAAAGACTTGATAATGATGGCAAGCCATCCCACATTCTTTTAAGAAGGTGTTCTGGCAAGGTAGCTCAGTCGGTTACCAGCCCGTACCGAAGGAACGTTCGGGCGGGGAGCATAGGAATCATAACCGATAAATATGATAAAATTATTAATGGCGAGGTAGCTCAGTCGGTTACCAGCCCGTACCGAAGGAACGTTCGGACGGGGAGCATAGGAATCATAACCGATAAATATGATAAAATTAAATGGCGAGGTAGCTCAGTCGGTTACCAGCCCGTACCGAAGGAACGTTCGGGCGGGGAGCATAGGAATCATAACCGATAAATA
>NZ_DATGNO010000089.1:0-3108 GCF_035306705.1 Xanthomarina sp. | reverse complement strand
ATTCGTTCAATAGCTGCTTTTAGTTCGGGTTTATTGCCTGGTTGTATAAGAATGCCATTGCTTGCATCAACTTGTTCGCTTACAGCCCCAACATCCGTGGCAATAATGGCACATCCACTGGCCATTGCTTCCAATATTACGTTAGGCATGCCCTCGGAGTAACTAGGACAAACCAAAACATCTGCATTTTGCAAGATGCTCCTTATTTTCTCCTGCTGCATTATTGTTCCGTGGTAGATGATTTTTCTGGATTCTAATTGTTTTGAAATGGGGATGGGACCGATAAACTGAAATTCGAATGCTTCATTTCTTGGCAATTGTTCAATGCAAGCGTTAAGTTCCTGGATCCCTTTTCTTCGCTCGTATCTTCCAATAAACACAAATTTTACTGTTGCCTTTGAGCTACTTTTCTTTTCCAAGGTTGTGTTAAGCCAGTTGGAATCTATCCCTGTAGGTATTTCAATTATTTTCTTTTTAGCGACGCCAGTCTCTTTAATAATTTTGGTGATTTTTCCACCATAAGAAAACACCCAATCTGCATTTGTGTTATTCCACCTAACTGGCCATTGAAGTATTAGTTTTTGAAATGAATAGTATAGTGACGGTGAAGTTTGAAACATTTCGTAACCATGGAATTTAATGCCTACTGGAGGCAACATAACTCCCTTTTTCTTTTTATGTAACAGGTGCCAAGCTGAAAACCCCTTTGCATAGATAAAATCGTAAGGTTTAGTGCTGTTATTAATTTTTTCAAAAATCCGTTTTGAATACAAATAGTTTTCAATTACATAATGCCCTGGTAGTTTATTGGTTTTGGGCCAGTTTATAGGAATGAAATTTATTTGTTTTTTCTCTGCGGGGCTGAAATTATCATAAAGTAGGGTTGCTTCGGTATCACTGTTTTTATGTGGTAGGTAGAATAAGTCTACAAATATTCCTTTTCTAGCAAGATTTTTAGCCAGGTAATATGAATGCTTTTGCATGCCACCAATCGTTATTGGGAAAACCCCATCAGTAAGCAGTGCAATCCTGATTGAAGCAGTTGCTTGATGCATTTTTTAATTTGATTTTACGAAATTGGCAGTTAATAAAGAACTTACAATTACTGAGAGAGGGAATAGTGTTAGAAAGTATTTAAATTCGATTTGGTTTATTAAGAAAGTGTATGAAAAGAACATCGCCGCCAACCAACTAAGCCATAAGAATGATATTTCATAATTCTGTTTCTTTGCTATGCTATAAGCACTGATAAATACAGAATAAAGCATTACAACATGAAAGGTTAACCAAATCAAAAGTCTATATGATTTTTCGATCGGATTGGCATTTGACCAAGAAGGTAGCCCCCACCCAGAAGTAAAGTTGAAAGAATATGCCCGGTAGAAGTTTTTTATTGGGATTAATATAAGGCGTTTTGCTAAGGGCGTGTTTGCCTTAATAGTGTTTTGTAACTCTAAGTTTATGCTAATGATTCTTTGTTCCAATATTTCATCCGTAGACAGAAAGCTTTTCTTTATTGTAGTTCGTAAACTGTCAATTTTTGCTTTATCTATTCCAAACGATAGTGCAATAGTATTGAAGTTTTCAGGTGCTAAAGAGTCACGCCCCATAATGTAGTTTATCGGTGAGTTTGGGTAGAACTCCACTGTTTCAAAGCCCATTTGTTTAAATGTTGATTTTGTTGTTTGTATGGATTGTTTATAAGGGCTAGTTGATGGTCTATTCGCTTTTTGAAGTATAATCACTTCTGAGGTTGTGATGTAATTTCTTATGGACCATATTCCAAGGTAAAATGAGAGCGGAAGTATAAAGAGCAAAAATAGAATACTTGCCCTTTTGGGATTGTTTGTGTATAATTCAATAATGAAAATTGATCCTGAAACAGCAAGCATTGCGGGTAAGAGGTAGCCTCGAAAGGTTACTGCTAACATAAAAAAGAAGCCTGACCAGAAGTATCGCAGACGGGCATTAAGTTTAAACACTCTGAAAAGAAAGAGGAACGCGATCATTGTATAAACTGTCGCATGACCTTCGGGTGATGTTTGAGGAAAGGATGAGTATGTTGTTAAAACAAGGAGAGCTAAAATAGTTAAAAATGCAAATCTTAGATTGACCTTGGAAAAAAGATAATTAAAAAGAATTATTACTATTGCAATATAAGTTACTAATGGGATCAGTGTGAGTATGGTAAACGAGGTGTTTTGATTAAAAATGAAACGTAAGGGCAAATAAACAGCAGTTATGCCTGGTATTCTATCAGTATATGGAGTGATATTATCTATTGAATAGAAACCATTTTTTATAAGATTTTCTGAAGGGCCATATAGTTCATTGTTATCATTATGAATTATGGTGTAACTGTTAATAAAGGTATAACCTTGAATACTTAAATTGTTCAAGGTATAGCTTAACTGCATAATAAAAATAAAAAGCAACAGTATTAGCGCGAATTTCCTCTTGTTAGCAGTCGTTTGCTTACGTATTATACCTTTTCCCATAGTTGCTTAAATAAATAGTTGAATCCTTTAATCCGCCAAAATCCCTTTTTATAGAGGGAATCGTAATGAGTTAGGATTTTTACTGAAAAATTACTGAATAAGCGCCCTTTCTTGACAAACTTGGAAATACGGTTATTAAGCACAGTATACTCCTTAAGAGAAATTTGATTATGAGTGAGTTTGAAGTTTATTAGAGTAATAATGGTGAATAGCGTACTTCTTAAATATCTGATCTGGTTCACGTCTGAAAGCAAGGCTTCAAATTTATTAAGATATTTTTCAACACCTGATAACATTCCCTCAAGGTACTGGCATGTGGATTGCTTCGTCCTTTCATGATCTATGCGATAGAAACACTTTGGGCTGGTGTTGTTGACTATTTTATATTCCAGCCCCTTTTGTAGTAATGCCCGAGTATGGAACTCCACATCTTGTAAGCGCGGAAACGATTCATCGAAACCATTTAATTTGTTTTTCACAAAGGGGGTTCGCCATATTGGTGACATTATATTCCAAGGCAGGTCATGTCTTAAGAATTGTTTAAGATGGTCTCCTTTTTTTGTACGCCATACCATTGTGCTATCACCAATCGCTTTATAAAAAGTGCCAA
>NZ_DATGNO010000088.1:0-2341 GCF_035306705.1 Xanthomarina sp. | reverse complement strand
AGCTACCGTATGGAATTTGATAGCCAAGGAAACCTTTTGTCGTTTGAACAGACTTAATTGAATAACAAATAAAAATCCCTCGCACTTTTTTTAGTGTGAGGGATTTTTGGTTGCGGTCAAAATTATAGAGGTTGATGACCTCTTCAAAATAGCTGTCATCAGCAAAACGGTGATTGACTTTATCTTTCTGCATTTCCCACCAATAGCCTTTAAGGCGGTAGTAGTTAATGTTTGCCAAAAAATGTGGGGCATTGCTTACCTCCTTAAAAGCCATATTTCTGCTTTTCAGCAGGTCTATTTGTTCTCGTATGGTTTTAGGATGTTTAGCCATAGCAGTTTGTGTTAGAAGCGTTTAACGAAACTGCCAAGCCTATAAAAAAAGAAGACCCGTGAGCAGATCTTACGGGATGCAACACAGGTACTGTTAGTGCAAAAGTAAGAATATTAATTATATTTACAAAGTATTTACTCATATTACTTTTATTTTACCTGTTACCACTTCGCTGATTAAGGCGGTGCGGTATTCGGTAAGTAGGTCTATTAGTTTTTCGGTTTTATTTATTAGTTTCTCAACTCTATTAGTTTCATTATCGATAAAATTTACAATTTCCGTCTGTTCTTCATCAGAGGGTATTGGGAATTCATAGTTATTGATTTTGGCTTGGGAAATAGTAGGAATAGTCCCGCCAACAACTGTTCTCTCAACCTGATAAATAATATTTGAAGATTTTAAAACATACCAAAGATATTTGTTGATACAGGTAATTTGCTTTAAAACAATAATTTGTGGATTTATTGTTGCTTTTTCAGGTAGATTTTCTACGAAAGAAACTTTGCCATATGTTGAACCTGTTTTAACAAATAGAATATCATCGTTATAAATCATAATTTCAGGTGATTCTTCATACTTCTCCCAAGATAAATAAGTGCAATTTTCGTATTCCATATGATATGCTTTCATATTTGAAGGACTAATAGTTATCGCACCCTCTCCCTTTGGGACTAAATCAGTTGTTTTATATCCTCTATAACCAATTCTGCCAAAAATTTGAGCAACGTGCCTTATTCTTTTCACTTCCCAATGCTCAGGAATTTCGCCCAACCATTCAATACCGCTGTCTTCCATTGGCACGTTGGGGTTGATACCTTTGGTAACGGCTTGGTTGATAATAGCGGTTTTTTCTTCTTCGTAGAGTTCGAGCAGGCGTTTTTTGTCGGCTATCAGTTCGTCTATTTCTGCTGTTTTGCGGTCGAGGAAGTTGGCGATGGCGGTTTGTTCTTCGGGGGTAGTAATTGGTGTTTTAATACTTCCAATCATTTCCAAATTTATACCATCCCTTTTATCTCCACCTCCAAGATTTCTAATATTCTGATAGTTTTTTCTTAACCAATACATCAAAAATCTATTATCAATTTTTTTATTTGGAACAATTACACCTAAAGACTGATTACAAGTTGTTCTAAATTGAACTTGAGCAACCATACCTTTAGTTTTTCCTTGACCTGCTAAAGCCATAACTAAGGATTTTTCAGGAATCCATTTTGCACTTGAATCGGATAAAGCTTCTTCTGTAATGTACTCAGAGGCTTCTCTAATATTTCCTTGATTTACCTCCCCAGAATTTAGCCAAGGAATAGTACCATCATTCCAATATTCAGGTTTGTTTTTTGATGGTGTACCTCCAGAATAAATCGATGCAATCCATTTTAATGATACCGAATCCCAATGCTCAGGAATTTCCCCAATCCATTCAATGCCTGAATCTTTATATGAATCGTATTTTCTCATTTGTCTGAACCTTGATTTTTAGGATTTTCCTGATGGCTTGATTTTTTGATGAGTGTGTTGTTATGTACTCTTTTGAATTGAAGGCTTTTTGCACCAAAATTTATAAGCAATCCGATTTCCATTTTATAAGCTTCTAAATAGTTCATTGCTTGTGCTAAGTGTACATCTTCGAGCTGTATCAATGCTTTTATTTCGAGCATAATACAGTCTTCGATAAAAAAATCAACCCTTCGTGTGCCAATATCATATCCTTTGTACTGCAAAGCCATTTCTTTTTCTCTTTCGTGTAGAATATTGTTCATATTCAGTTCTTTAAAGCCACTCAATGAAAGTGGAAAAAAATGGATAGAAAAAACACTGCAGTTATTACAAGTTCAGGAATACGGCAAAGGAACAGTTCGTAATTATTCGCAGGAACTCACGCTGCTATTCAAGCATTACAACGAACTTTCGGTAGAAGAACTTCGGCAGGAACACATTGAAAAATATTTGATTTTTATTAAAGAAAATCACAAAGTAGGTCGTGCAAAATGCCGTAGTGTAGCTCAAGCG
>NZ_DATGNO010000087.1:0-22941 GCF_035306705.1 Xanthomarina sp. | reverse complement strand
AGTATGAGATTAGTTTTTTTCATGATTAGTTGATTTTAGTTTTTAAAATGATAAAAAAATTAAATAATACTACGTTTAATATTTATTCATTTGTCACGTCGAGCCTTCCGACGGAGTTTATCTTGAGCGAAGTCGAAAGGCTCGAACAGACCTCAAACTACACTTTTGTTTGGTTGTTATTTTACAAGCTCGAAATCACCAGGAATCCAAGTTTGGTTAAACCAAGGTTCAAGGGGTCCATATAGTCTAAAGGCCACAAAAAACCCTTTACCCGCTTTGGATTGTAACCAATTGGCTTCTTTACCTTTAGGCGCATTGTTTTTTGGTCCCACATAAATGGTGATTGATCCATCTTCATTCTTTACAAGCGGCGTTCTTTGACTACTTATACTTGGAAACGGCTGATCGGTCTGCAACATGGAACGCGTTTGAGGATCGTACATCACAATGGACCAAAAATCTTTTGCAGGCGCATTGGCTGGAATATTTAGGGTATAATTTTTATTTCCATCTAGGTAATTTCCTTTAGCATCCACCATGGCATATGCATACTGCGATCCCAAACCAACCATCTGTAATACCATGGCAGGTGTGTTTACGGTAGCTCCATAAAAATACCTCGTTCTTGCATCAAGGAAACGACCACCGTTGCCATCGTGTTTTAACCATTGATAATTTCCTCCCATGAAAGCTGCTTCCCAATGGCCAGTTTTAAAAATAGCTGCCTCTTTCTCTCTAGATCTAAAAAGCATAGCGCGTGCAGTGGCATTACCTACTGCTACGGCATCTGTTAATATTCCCTTCATTCTCTCATCCGGGTTAAAAGGCTTTCCTTTTTCAATCCCTATACTTGCAAATAACCCTCTTAATTCTGGGTCTAAAAATGAGATAGGCTCACGCTGGATTACTTCATTCAACTCATGGTAGAAATCATAGTTATTGGCGTGAATGGTATTGAACTCTTTATCAGACACATTTACAAACTCCATGGCTGGCTGCTTGTCCTTGTCTTTAAGTGGATATATTTTTAAGCCTTCACGATACATTTTTTTCGATACATCGGTTTTTCCATCAACCAAAAATCCTCTTAGAATTAGCCAATTGCCATAACTGGGTGATTTCGCCACAAAATAGCCTTCAGGTGTTTCCCCATTATAATCTGGAGGGAGAATTAAATATTTACCCCCTGTACCTCTGTCTGGGCCAGGCCCTCCCATGTCTACCACATACCTAAAGTAGGCATCATTGACCGTACCAGGTCCTGAGCCAGCTGGTACTTCTACCACCATTGGTCCATTTTCTTCGAGGTTTAGAAAGGCTGAAGCATATACGGTACTAGTATTCCCCGTTAAAAACAATGCGTTTGAGTTCAGCAAGTCATCGAAGATGGCTACTTTGTTGAAGTTGTTGGAACCAACACTATGAAATCCCAATCGAAGACCTTCAACTGAAGTGGCAGGAATTCCATTTAAAAATGTTTCAACGCCTCTCATAAAGTCCAGATTATCATAAACTTTTTGTGTGGTTTCTTCGGAAGGGAGACCGTCAAAGAAATTCAAAGTTCCTATGCGAGTTTCAACCATATCAGGAGTCAGGATATTATCAGGGATAGTTGTGTTGTACTTTTGCTTGATAGCCTCAAGAGAGGATGTTTTCTCCGTCTGAGGTTCCGTTACCACCTCCGTTTTCTTATTTTCACAGCTCATGGCTAATAAGGCTATGAAACCTATGGAAATGGGTAATTTGTGTTTTAATTTCATGATATTTACAGGTTTTTGATTAACTTGATTTCTAGTTTAAAAGGTGATTGCCACATATATCTTATCGTAACATGCATATAATTTCATTTAAATTATAATAAAACAGCCATCTACTTTAGAGTAAGGCAACTGTTTAGAATATATGTTTAACAGGTTTTTGCTACCCTTCTTATTTTGATTAGGGTTGAATAAATAATCGACAATACCACTAATTGTCCAACTCCCCAATCACAGGAATATTCTCCAAAATAACAGTTCGTATTTTACTCAATAAGTAACCCTCTATTTGGTAAAACTGCGCAGCTGTTTTCACATCGACCGATTTTTTTATTTTTTTAGCATAGCTACCAATCAACTTATCTGTACTGACCTGAAGACCCATCATTTCATTGAGAATCTCTCCGGTTTTCACGTCATCTAAAGAATCATAGCTTGCAGCATAGGCATTTAATAAGGCGATACGACGCTTACCTAGGTCTTTACGTTTGGTCTCATATTGGTCATATAAAACCCAAAAGGCATCGCTTTTGCCTGCTTCAGGTTGAATAACTTCAGCGACAAGGGCTTTCTTTTCCATGCCAAAAATAGATTGTACCATATCAATCTCTTCAGTATTGCTTTGAGCAAATAAAGATGAAGACATGGAAACTAAGGCGAGGGAAATTGTAAAAAATACTTTTTTCATAATATGGGATTTTTAATGGGTTTGTTTAATTATTAATTGGTTTAAGGTTTAATAATGGTTAAAGGCTGTCTTTGTCTTTCATAAGATTTTGAAGAATTTCCTCTTCTAGATGTTGTTGCAATTCTTCGTATTCCTCACGACTCTCAATATCTGCATCCGCCTGTTTTTTTATGTTCTGCACCGTAACAGCACATAAAATATAATCTGAGCAGAGATCCCGGAAATTTTCGTCAGTTCGAAATAAAAAATCAATTTGTTCCTCAAAATCTGGAAATACTTGGACGATAGAAATGATTTTCTTATTCATAAGAGGTCATGCTAACATGGGTTATTGATGTAAAGATATAGGAAATGGATACCTCATGTAAGTATTACACGGTTACTTAACGGTTAAAAAGCATGTTAACTAAATGGAGTAATACCTTGATTACGAAAGGAATGAGACAGTAACAAATGGCCTTTTCGAACTGTTTAAGCAGGAGAGATCAATGGAACTTGGGAAAAGATTTAGCCAATGTTAACGCCCGCATTTTTTGCTCCTTCAATAATTTCATTAACCAAAAATGTATCGAGTACAAAGGTGTTTAAGGTGGCAAAAAGATGGCTCATAATCTCTGGGAAATTTTCATTTAATAGCCTCACATCCTCCTGCGCCTCATGCTGCATGCCAAGTTGGGCTTTAGCAGCCGCTTTAGTCAACGGATCCAGATAGGCGTCTACGGTTTCAATTTTATTGGCGTATTCAAGAGCCTTAGGGTAGTCCTGTTTTTGGTAATAGACCAAGAAAAATCCTAAATAAAACCACCAAGGGCAATGCGGGTTAAGATCTAAAGATCTAGTAAGCAATACATGGGCTCTGTCATACTCTCCAGCACAAGCCATTCCAAACCCCACTGCTCCCATGGACGAAACCGAGGAAGGGTTTATGGATAAACATTGTTCCATGGCTTGCAGAGCTTCTGCTTTTCTTTTCAAATGAAGAAGGGTCCAAGCATATTCCTGATAGGCACGTTGACTATGCGGATCTATCTTTATGGCCCTTTTGGTGAGTTCAAGAGCAACCATAACAGGATCTTCAACAGTTGGGTAACCAAGGGTGTGTGCCAAAACATATAACTCTGCCAACATAGCCATCCCCGTTACAAAATTTGGATCACGATCTATAGCTTTCTCCAAGGCATCCCTAGTTTTTAGGTATGTTTCTTCCGAATAGTTCATATGGAAATAGTAATTCCATAATGCTGCGTCAAAGGAATCTAAATGTGAAGGTTCCACAAACATTTTGGAATTCTCGTGAATAATAAACCCATAATAACCTCCAAGCAGCGAACATACGTTCTCAATGATTTGGTCTTGTATTTCTATCAGGTTATCTATGTTTAAAGGGTAATTGTATGTTTGGGACCAAACTTGCTTACCATTAAAGGTTTTAACTAAGGCCACGTTCACTCTTATCTCTTTAGAGGAGCGTTTTACAGAACCAATTATTACATAATGAACTCCTAAATCGGAACCAATAATTCTAATATCATCAGGCTGCGTGGCATACTTACGTGTGGAGTGATGTGCTATCACATCAATATCCTGAAAATTACTAAAAATACGGGTCAATTCCTCGCCTAGACCTTCTACAAAAAATTCGTAATCCCTATCTGGACATAAATTACGAAATGGAAGCACGGCAAGAGTAAGTCTTGAACGTGAAAATATCGCCTGCTCGTTCTTCTCTACAATGGCTACTTTCGATTTATTAATTAAATGTGGTCGAAATACCGGGACATAAGTTCCCTTAACCAACTCGATTTTTATGGTATTGGCAATTCCTGAATTTGTATAGTATTCGTTCAATAACCTTCTAAGTCGTCCTGCATGGATTCGTACAATAGCATCCATTTGTGGATTAAAATCCTCCGACTTTCCCAAGGCGCCTACAGCAATAGTGTATTCCTTTAATCCCTCGGTATGACCTTCCAAGGTTTCTTCAACAATAAATTTTAAAAAATTGGAAAGCACAGAAGAGCGTGTAAATAATTGGCTAGCAAGAACACGATTTAATGCATCAAGAATCTCTTGTTTTGAGTAACCTGGTAAAGCAAAATAATCTGTTTGGCTAGGAATCATATGAGATATAAAGTGTATGTTCTAACATCAAATATAAGGAAAAATCCTTCTTTATTTTTCAATTATCCATAAAAAACATTGCCTTTCAATCCATCATATACCACTAACATGTAACCGTTAAGTAACGGTATTAAACTTACATAACATACGCAAAACACCTATTTTAGATACATGTTTTAAAAATTAATCCATCGATATCATGAAACTCAAAAGTACTTTTCTAACAATTTTAGCCATTTCTATCCTGCTTTTTGCGACAGGCTTTGTCCACGCTCAAGACGTATTGCCTTTCCCTCCAACGCCTTCAGCGAGTGAGGCTGGACTTACTATGCAGACCTCCACTTATAATAAAAGAGTAGCCCCAGATCGTCTGGCGAAAGACGCTCCCAACATTCTCATTGTTCTGATTGACGATGCAGGACCTGGCACACCTTCAACCTATGGCGGTGAAATAAATACACCAAATTTAAGCAGAGTTGCTAATATGGGAATTTCCTATAATCGTTTTCATTCTACCGCAATGTGTTCTCCAACTCGTGCTTCCATCCTTACAGGTAGGAATCATACCATTGTAGGAAACGGTCAGATTGCTGAACTCGCCAACGATTGGGACGGGTTTAATGGAACAATTCCTAAAACATCAGCTACCGTCTCTGAAGTTTTAAAAGCGTATGGCTACAACACTTCAGCCTTTGGAAAATGGCACAATACGCCTGCTGAATTAACGACTTCCAAAGGACCTTTTGATTATTGGCCTACCGGCTATGGCTTTGAATATTTTTACGGTTTTCTTGCAGGAGAAGCATCACAATATGAGCCACATATGGTTAGAAACACCACTGTTGTTGAGCATCCTCATACCACACAAGGTCACGACTACTACCACCTTACAGAAGACATTACCGAAGATGCCATAAAATGGTTGAGAGAACAACAGGCTTTTTCCCCAGATAAACCCTTTTTTATGTATTGGGCGCCCGGGGCTGTTCATGGACCGCACCATGTAGCCAAAGAATGGGCTGATAAGTATAAAGGTAGATTTGATGATGGTTGGGATGAGTACCGTAAGAGAGTCTTTAAAAGACAAAAAGAACTGGGATGGATTCCACAAGACGCTAAATTGACTGTGCGAAATGAAACGATGCCAGGATGGGACGCTATTCCAGAGTCCGAAAGACCTTTTCAAAGCAGATTAATGGAAGTTTTTGCCGGATTTGCTGAACACACCGATTACAACGCCGGATTGCTTATTGATGAAATCGAAAAACAAGGCAAGCTTGATAACACCCTGATTTTCTATATCTGGGGCGATAACGGCTCTTCGGCAGAAGGTCAAAACGGAAGTATCAGCGAGTTGTTGGCACAAAATGGCATTCCAACCACTATCCAACAGCATATTGATGCTTTGGATGAACTAGGAGGTTTGGACGTATTAGGGTCACCAAAAACAGATAACATGTACAATGCTGGATGGGCTTGGGCAGGTTCTACACCTTACAAATCCACAAAATTGATTGCAGCACACTTTGGTGGTACGCGTCAACCTATGGCTATTTCTTGGCCAAAAAATATTAAGCACGACAATACCCCACGACCACAGTTTCATCACGTGATTGATATAGTACCAACAATATACGAAGCCGTGAATATTGAGGAGCCTAAAGTAGTAAATGGTTTTCCTCAAGATCAAATTAATGGAGTGAGCATGGATTACACTTTCGCCAATCCAAAAGCTGAAGGCACACGTAAAATGCAGTTTTTTGACATCATGGGAAGCCGTGGACTTTATTATGACGGTTGGTTTGCTTCGGCATTCGGTATTAGAAACCCATGGGTTCCCGGGCTTCCAGCAGGTGCAGCTACTTGGAATCCCGAAAACGATACTTGGGAGTTATACAATATTGAGGTAGATTGGAGCCAAGCTAACGATCTAGCCAAAAAGAATCCAGCGAAGCTGGCAGAAATGAAGAATATGTTCTTGGTAGAATCTGCCAAAAACAAAAACCTTCCCATTGGTGGAGGTCTATGGTCTGTAGTTTACCATCCAGAAGATGCACCGGCAACACCTTATACCGATTGGACTTTCATAGGTAGAATAGAGCGCATGCCAGAATTTACAGCACCTAAACTAGGTAAGTTTGACAATAATGTGAGCATGGAAATTACTGTTCCCGAAAATGCAAGTGGTGTGTTATACGCCCTTGGTGGTTTTTCTGGTGGTCTTACCTGCTATGTAAAAGATGGATACTTAATGTATGAATACAACCTTTTTGAGATTAATAGAACTCAAATTAAATCTAAAACTAAACTTCCAACAGGTGAAGTTAAAATAGAAGTAGTTTCCAGATTGAATTCTCCAAAGCCAGGATCTTCAATGGATGTTTCTCTTAAAGTAAATGGAAAAGAGGTCGCAAAAGGACAAGTACCAATTACTGCACCATTGGTTTTTACGGCCAACGACTGCCTCGATTTTGGAAGCGATTTGGGATCACCCGTATCTATTGATTATTATAAGGAAGCCCCTTTTGCCTTTAATGGAACTCTGGGGACTTCAAAAGTTTGGTATCCTAAAAAATAACTATTTATATATAATAAATACAGGATAATTAGATAGATTAAGTCATTATGTTAAAACTGAGCCATGTTGCCATGGCTCAGTTTTTTTTGCTTTGCATCTCAGATAACAAATCTCCAAACCATTATTAATTAAAGCCTATGTTTTAAGTCTATACCTTATATTCTATTCTCTTTTTTCCTATTTCTTAATTTTTAATTTTTAATTAAAACCTCTCAATAAATCTCCACGCACCTCAGCGAATCTGCGTGAAAACTTAGAAAGACATTCGCACACCTCTCTGCATCTAGGTAGGTCCGTAGCAAGAAATTTTAAAATCTATAATTTTTTAATGCTTTGAGAAACATTTAATTTATTGTATTCCTTTTCATAAATACTAGAAAACCAACTTTGTGCCTTAGAGTCCCTCCTTGCCAGCGGTCAAGTTTGCGAGATAAATAACCTGCTTAATGCTTAATCAAAAACAAAGAAATCCCAGCCCCATCCTTAACATGTAACAAATACATCACCCCATCAACCTCCTGATGATACCGAATCCCCATAACAACCAATTCCCATTCCAATCCAATTGGTAAACTGTTAAGGCTCACACTAAAGGAGTCTTCAACAAAATTTCTAGGCAATACAAGAGGCACTGCTAAATACAACTTATAGCTTAAAGCCTCGCCCCACAAATAACCATCCACAATTTCAGTAAAGCGAGATCTCTCCTTCATAAAGACACTAAATTATATCGGAAAATTTATGCCGTGGTTATGCCGTGGTTATGTCGTGGTTATATCGTGGTTTATAGATATATAATAAATATTTCATACTCTAAATCGACCTAGTTACAAGCATAAAAAAAATAGGATCGCCTAGACCTTAAAATGCCTCTTCTTAATAACCCAACGCGTTCAATGTAACTACTCTTAAAGAAATAGGGTTAACCCTTAAAGCAAACTCAAGCATTTAGCTGAAGTTTGTTTTTCAATTCATAAACCAAGGAGATAGAAATAAAATATTTTAAAAAGACCCGCATAAATAACACCTGTCATGATCGCTACGGCACAAGCGACAATCAAATGACCTTGCAATCATGTGCCTTTGAATTAATTGTAGCGTGTATTATGTTTAGAAATAAAGCTAAACAAAAAAACCTGTAAAATGAAGCATGTTGAAGAAACTAGGTACGGTTTACCTCTATGCATAATATACCGTAACTTATTAGCTCAGCCAACGCCTAGGGATCGTTGGTTGGCTAATAGTTTTAAAGTTACAAGTGGCAATAGCAACTGGTATCTAGTAAAAAAATCAATGAAATTGTAATCGATACACTAAGCTTATTAAAGTTTTTTAAGTGAAATGGAACAGTTAACGATTTTTCGTACTATTCTATAATAGTCAATAATAATATATCTATATATTTGGCCAAATCCATTTTGTGAAATCGAAATAAAAAAAGAATGGATAATAATGTCTCTTATATGAAAAACCTACCTGCCCTTTTTGTTGTCGCTGTATTCCTTATGCTATGTATTAGTTGTAATAATTCTTCTAAAGAAATACAAATTAAAAGGTCGGAAAAAGCTCAAACTGCTTATCAAGACAGTCTTCCCGCCTACAAATGGCTAAGTAATGGTGCAAACTATAGCAATAAAGTTTATCAAGACAGTGCGTTATATTATTTCAACAATCGACTAGAAAATAAAAACTATGAAGATGCCGCGCTATATTTAATGGCGTATGGAAATGTATTGGATAGGAATATAAAATTTGACAGTCTCTATTTCAGTACCAATCTAAATTTCTATAACACCTATAAAGATAAGATTAGTGGAGAATCTCAAACTAACTTATGCTATTATCTAGGCACTCAAAGTTACTTTAAACATAATTTAATTCAAAGTTCTGAATGGTTTGAAAAAGCCATTGCAATAGCTCCAGAATCTAAATCACATAAGCAAATGATTGGATTTTCGAACTTTGCACTAGCGCAAAACCATACCCTACTCCGAGATTTTGAGGCTACTGAAAAATACCTGATTGCCGCATTAGGCATTTTTGAAGAAATAGGAGACATCCTCAATCAAGGGACTGTTTATCTACTGCTTCACAACATTTTTATGCAAACATCTGCATATAACGAAGCTGAAGCAAACTTACAAAAAGGCCTGCAAATAGTTAAAGAGCAAGAAAGCAAATCGCTTACCTTCTCGGCATATTCACTGTACGTTCATTTAAACGTAATGAGAAATGATACCATAAGTGCCATCCGTTATATTGATTCCATGGCCATACAAGCCAAATCATATCCAGATATTAATAACTATCACTTGTCCATTTTAAATCAACTTTTGGCATTTAAACATATTGCGCAACGGGAGGAAAATGAAGCCCTGGATTATTTGAAAATAGCTAGGGAAATGACGGATCAAAGCAACAGTTCCGATCTTCAAATGAGAACACTTTTTCAAGAAATATTGTATGCCGATCTTTTTAACAAGCCTTTAAAAAACCCACAAGAAGCTGAAGAGTTTTATAATGAAATAGCAGCAGACGAAGAGCCTAACACACAATACTTGATCCAATTGGGCACGGCGCTATTTGATTATTATTCTAAGCAAGGAGATTATAAAAAGGCACATACCTACGCTGGTTATTTATTGGACAATCAAGACAAAGAATCGGCAGAGAGAATAAAAGGAAAACTATTTGAGTTAGAACGGAAATTTGAAACAGAACGAAAAGAGAAAAAAATATTACTACAAGAGAATCAGCTAGAGGCGCAGAGGAACATGATTATCGTTTTAGCAGTCGGTGCCGTATTCCTGATTTTGATATTTTTAATATTTATGATCTGGAACAAAAATAAAAGCATATTAAGAGAGAAATCTTTAACCGAAAACTTCACCTCTCAATTGTTGAGCAAAACTGAAGATGAGCGCAAACGAATTGCTACCGATTTACATGACAGCGTCGGTAATGAACTTGTTAGTTTACGATATGCCCTTGAAAGCAATAATTTTAAATTAAAAGAAAAAATTGATACTATTCTAGAAGAAGTGAGAAATATTAGTAGAAACCTCAGTCCTACTTTATTTGACAGATTGGGGTTAAAAAAGAGTATAGAACAGTTAACAGACCGAGCCCAAAATCAACATAGCTTTTTGCTTACTTCAGACATAGACTATACTGGAACATTAAGCACGACAGTAGAATTACAACTGTACAGAATAATCCAAGAAGCAACAACCAATATGATGAAGCATGCCAATGCCTTGGCTGGCAAAATTGTCATAACCGAAGATTCTAAGTTTGTTTACGCAGAAGTAAAGGATAACGGTAAAGGGTTTGACGCAGATAAAATGCTGGAAAAAGGAAACTGCTTCGGGTTATTAAACATCACCGAACGCGCCAAATTTATAAATGGTACGGTTCAATTTAAATCGGATAACACGGGAACGATAATTAAAATATCTATTCCAAAATAAATATATGAATTATGCATTTTGTAATTGCCGATGATTTTCCACTTTCAATATTAGGCACACAGGTTGTTCTTGAAGGAATGGGGCATGTTGTTTTAGAAAGCCATAACAACGGTTCAGATGCTTGGAATGCCATAAAAAAGCTAAAGCCTGATTTTGTAGTTCTGGATATCAATATGCCAGGAATGGACGGCATAGAAGTCTCTGAAAACATCAGACTGCATCAACTGCCCACAAAAATTATATTATTAACCTCACATAAAGAAAAAAGTATTTTTAAAAAAGCGCAAGAACTAGCAATCAATGCTTACCTATTAAAACAATATGCCTTAGAAGAATTAAAAGACTGTATCAATCATTTATTGAAAAATGACATCTATCACAGTCATAAATTAAGATTCGATCTCGAAACCGATATCGACTATTTAAAAGGTGAAGCTTTAGATAAATTAACTTTTTCAGAAAAGAAGGTATTTGAATTAGTTGCACAACAAAAATCCACAAAGGAGATTGCCAACATGCTGTTTTTATCCGAAAAAACCATCGAAGCACAGAGAGCAGCAATCATAAGAAAACTAGGTATTGAATCTGATAAAAATGCCCTTTTAAAATTTGCTGCAAAGTTTTGGAAACCTGAGTGATTCCAATCAACATCACGTTAAAGCACTACTTCACGCAATTTGTAAGTCGTGGAATTTAAATCCTAATAACCTACGCCATATTAATTATCATGTCTGACTGCATTAAAAAATAAATTATTTTTATTACAGAATTCTACGGCCATTTCTTTTCCATTAAAAATAGTAATTGGTAAAATAGAATTACTAAACATTACATAGAATGAAAAAAGGTGTTTTAAGTAGTAGTTACTAACTATAAATGCCTTGGAGAGTACGATGTTTTTAATTTCGGTGCTATTATTTATAAATCTAAATAGCTTTTTAGAATGTAAATTATTTAACTCTTCAAAATTAAATAAGATGGGCTTATAACTACCATCAGATAAAATAGAGATGGCTTCTATAAATAATTTTTCTATCTCAAGTTTAGAATAATTTATATCAAAACCACATGATACTTTACAATAGATGATATTTTCGTCTACCCAAAATTTAATATGGTCTGTCCCTATTCCGTCTTCCATTAACAATATTTTAAAAAACTAATTTCAATTGAAGTACCAAAATTTATTTTTGAGTGAAAATAAATTTTAAACTACTCATAACAAGACACTTATTTTTTGACATAAAATTTTATGAAATTTGGACCTCTCGGAATACCGTGCATTTTTCAACAAAAATTACAATAGTCACGGAATACCGCCACCTATCAAGGCCTTGAAATTCCCAATTTAGCCATTTTATCGCGTAGTGTACTTGGCTTTAAGCCCAATAAGGCAGACGCGCTTTCAGGTCCGCTTATTTTCCAGTTACTTTGCTCCAATACTTGAAGAATATGATTGCGCTGGGCAACATCAAGAGTTAAATTTTTATTCTTAATTGGTTTTGCCTTTTGTGTTGAAGATTCAAAACCTGGAATTATTAATGTGGTACTGGTTGATAATATGGAAGCCCGTTCTATTAAATTCTCGAGTTCCCTAATATTACCAGGCCATTTATAGGATTTAAGCTTACTCATGGCTTCATCTGTTATGAATTTGATGTTTTTTCCGTAAGCCTTATTAAACTTGTCAACAAAGTGCTCAACCAATAAAGGAATGTCGTCAACTCGTTTTCTTAATGGAGGCACTTCTATAGGAAACACATTCAGACGGAAATATAAATCTTCCCTAAATTGCTTTTTATCAACCTCTTCTTTAAGATTTCGGTTCGTTGCTGAAATAATTCTAACATCTAATTTTTTTAATCCTGAAGTACCTCCAACAACCTCAATTTCTCCTTCTTGCAGAAATCTTAAGATTTTGGGTTGCATATCCAATGGCAAATCACCTATTTCATCCAAAAATAAAGTACCTCCATCTGCTAATTCAAATTTTCCAATTTTATCATTAATGGCACCTGTAAATGATCCTTTTTTATGTCCAAATAATTCACTTTCTATTAACTCTCTTGGAATGGCAGAACAGTTAACCTTTATTAAGGGTTTATTATTACGCGAACTATTATTATGTATGGCTCTGGCCAACAATTCTTTTCCAGTGCCAGATTCTCCTAACAATAATACGGTGGCATTTGTTGGTGCTACTTTTTCAACCTCACTAAGTATGCCGCTAAATTCTTCACTTCCATAAACCATTTCTTCATAGTTAAACACCAAGTCTAACTCGTTTCTAAGATAAACGTTTTCTTGCTCCAATTGATTTCGCAAAACGTTCAGCTGCTTATTGGCCTCTTTCAGTTCTTCATTAGCTTTTGCTATTTTGTTTTCTGCTATTTTCCGCTCCGTTATATCTTGGATGGTACCAAAAAAATTGATAACCCCTCCATTAACAAGAGTTACTTCACCTATACCATGAATCCACTTTAATTCCTGCTTGTTTTTAGTTATAATTCTATACTCTAAATCAAATTTTTCGCCTGTTTTCATGCTTTTCTCAAGCATCTTTTGATTGATAGGCGTGTCCTCTGGATGAGTTATCGTTCTCCATAGATCAAGTGTTGGCTCGCTCATTAAATCAATTCCTACTATTTCCCTAAGAGAAGATGAAACTTGTATTATTTGAGTTTTTACATCAATATAATAACTGCCAATTTTAGCTAATTTTTGCGCAACTAATAATGACTTTTCGCTTTCTTGTAGTTTTATTTCTGCTTCCCTTCGTTCGGTGATGTCTTGCACTGTAGAGAAATTTGCCGTTTTCACACCATTCTCGTCATAAATACTGGAAATTGAAACATGAACCGGAAAACGCTTACCGCTTTTATGCATGTACGTATTTTCATACTCACTTGCATTTTTATCTTGGAGCAATAATTTATAACGCCCATCATTTTCCTTTTTTAATTCAGGTGGCGAATATGGAAATGGGCGCTTAACTCCTATTAATTCTTTTTCAGTAAAACCCGTCATTTCACAAAATGAAGGATTTACCCTAATTATTTCAGAGTCCAAATTAATTACTACCAAGCCTTCGCGCATGCCTATTAAAAGGCTTGATGAAAACTCTTTTTCCTTTTTTATTTCTCTAAGATTCTTTTGTGACTCAGTAACATCGCGAACAATACTAAGTATTCGACCTTCCTTTTGTAATTTTGCAGATATTTCTACATTTAATACAGATTTGTCTTTACGTATTAGCTGTCTTTCAAAAATGACAGATGCCCCTTTAACTATTTTTTTTAAAACTTCAGGATACATAATTAAATCGCCAACAATCAAATCTTGAATTTTTAATTTTAAAAACTCCTCTTTGGTATATCCCAAACTGTTATAAGAGGCTTTATTAAATTCATGTATCGTTCCATCCAAAGAATATGTTACAATAGCGTCACTTGCTTGATCTACTAAAGCTTTATAAGATTCATCTTTCTTTTTGATTTCTGCAACAATTCTAGATTTTTCAATAGCAATATGTACCAAGCTTACGGCAAAATTTAGCTCGTTAATCTCATCTAGCGAAGGTTTGCTTATAGTTTTACTATAAATAGCAAAGGTTCCTAAAACATTGTTGTTTTTTGATAATATAGGAATAGACCAACACGACTTTAAGTTGTTTTTTAAAGCGATGTCCTTATAATCCACCCATAATTCATCTTTACTTATATCTGAAACAATAACAGGTTTTTTAATAAATGCGGCAGTACCGCAAGAGCCAATATTTTCACCTATAACAACTCTATTTAAAGCTAAATTATATGGTTTTGGCAAGGATGGTGCGGACACTAGGTTAAGATGTATTCCGTCTTCATCCAACAAACTAATAGAGCCAAAATAATTTGGATGAACAGATTCATAGTTTAAAAGAAGCCGTTCAAAAATTCTATTTAAAGGCGTATTTACAGCTAATAAATCTAAAATTTCATTTTTATGAATTAATAATTGCTCAGCTCTTTTTCGCTCTATAACCTCATTGCCGAGATCGAAACTTTTTTGTTCTAATTTATTAATAAGTCGTTCACTATAAAGTTTTAAAACTTCGCCATCAGACATTCTTTTATTTTCAACATATTTTACTGGTGTTTGCCCTTTATTGAAAATGTTGTCTATGGCTAAAAGCAATTCGTCATGATCTATGGGTTTTCTTAAAAATTTTGCTGCTCCTAACGTTAAGGCAAAGTCTTCATCTAATTCCTCGGTATATGTTGAAGTATAAAAAACAAATGGAATTTTATTGAATAATTCCTCCTTTTTACATGCTTGACAGAATAAATACCCATCCATAATAGGCATTAAAATATCTGAAATAATAAGATCTACATGGCTGTTTTCGTGTAGTTTTTTAAGTCCTTCGCTCCCATCATTAGCTTCTATAATACTATAACCAGCCTCTTCCAGGATGACTCTAAGTAAGTATAGATTTTCGAAGGTATCATCTACTATTAAAATAGTCTTATTATTCATTTCTTATTTTTGAATTAATGATGCTTTCCATTTGAATTACAAAAGTTTCCGGATTAATTGGTTTCTCCAAATATCCATCGGCACCTGCTTCCAAGGCTTTTTCTTTATCTCCTCCCATGGCATAAGAGGTTACTGCAATAATTGTTGTGTTTTTAGGTAGGCCATTATGCCTTAATTTATTACATATTTCGTATCCGTCCATATCTGGAAGTTGTATGTCAATTAAAATAATTTCAGGATTATTATCATGAGCCATCTTTAATCCATCCAATCCATTAAACGCTTCAATTACAGTGTAATGACTTTGTTTTAGCAGGTAAGATAACATGTACATGTTTTGCGCGTTATCTTCAATTATTAAAATGGTTTGTTTCATAAATTTCATTAAACAGATAGATTACGGTCCATAGGTAGACTTCCAAACATACTAAAATAGCATAAACAATTTAACATTGTGCTTTTTAATAAGCTATTTATTATTAGCAGTATCTAATGGCAATTTAAAAGTAAAATTACTTCCTTCTCCTGTTTTACTTTGTACTTGTATGGATCCCCCAAGTTTTTCTATTAAACTTTTACAAATTGCTAATCCAAGGCCTGTACCTTCATGGCTTCTATTTAATCCTCCATCTAGTTGAATAAATGGCGAAAACAATTTATTAAGGTCTTTTTCTTCAATACCAATTCCTTGATCTATTACTTCTGTTACTAATAAATTATCTAAAATATGCACTTTTACAATGATCGTTCCTTGAGTAGAAAACTTCATGGCATTTGAAAGTAAATTAAGTAATACCTGTTCAACTCTGCGCTCATCACTCTTTAAAACTATTTGCATCTCAGATATTTCTGAACGTATACTAAGCCCCTTTTTTAAAACTTGAGGCAATAAGAAGTCTATCGTTTTTTCTAAGGTTTTTAAATAGTCGAATGGGGAAAGTGTTACATTTAATTTTCCTGCCTCAATTTTAGAAATATCTAAAATGTCGTTAATTAAACCTAGTAGATGTTGGCTACTGGTTTTAACCATGGATAACTGCTTTTTCTGTTCTTCATTTAATGGGCCAGCAAATTCTTTCAATAGAATACTAGTAAATCCAATAATAGAGTTCATTGGTGTTCTTAATTCATGTGACATAGTTGCTAAAAACGCCGACTTCATTAAGTCGGCAGATTGTGCCTTAATTTTCTCCTTTTCTAATTCATAGGTTCTTATTTCAACCAGCTCTTCAAGATTATTTCTATGTTTTTCTAATTCTATTTGTGCTTTTTTACGCTCTGTTATATCTCTTATAACTCCAATTAGAAATATATTATCGCTACTATCAATAAACCTTGTTTTTTTTGTTGAAATGATTCGAGTTCCTTTTCCCTTTATAGTTAAAGTCTCCTCATTGACATTCTCAATTCCTGTTGAAATAACTTGCTTATCTATTCTTAAAAAAATATCTAATTCTTCTGGAGGTATATCCTCAGCTAGAGTTTTACCTAGAACATTAGCTCTCGACTCATTAAACATGGAGCAAAAGGCGTCATTTACCAGTATGATATGGCTTTTATCATCTTTAACAAAGACAGGGTCTCCAATATTATTAATAATATTATCTAGGTACTTTTTACTGTTTACTATTTGTTCTTCAGCTTTATTACGTTCAGAAATATCCAGAGCCATTCCTATATAGCCATTCAGCTCATTATTAGCGTCATACAAACCAACGACCTTAATTGAAAGCCAAGTTGTTTTGCCATTTTTATGAAGAAATCTTAAGTCCGAAACAAATTTCTCTCCTGAAGAAATAGATTTTTGCCATGTATTAACAACGCGAGCTTTATCTTCTGGATGTATGGCATCTACATAACCAAAACCTAAAGCTTCATTAAAAGTTAATCCAGAATATTTTAACCACTCTTCATTAACATAATTACAGGAACCATCTTTATCTGCTTGAAAAATGGCAACAGGAGCATTAGAAGATAGACGTCGAAATATTTGTTCACTATTTATTAAATCATTTTCAACTTGTTTGCGTTTTGTAATATCTTTTGCTACAATACCTGATGCTATGGGTTTATTTGTTGAACTATCTCTTATTAAAAATCCAGACACTTCAATAGGTATTAAATCTCCTGTTTTAAAATTTTTAAATTGAACTTCACCGTCCCACTTATTATTTTCATAAATGTTAGGTATGTGGACATTTAGTATGCTGTCTCGATATTTTTCAGGGAAAAAATCTGAAATAGAAATTGGCAATATGCCTTTCTCATCTAATCCAACTAATTTCCTTCCATGAGCATTTAAATAAATAGGCTTGCCTTCTAAGGTTGCTAATCCAATAAAATCATCACTGGTCTCTATTAAAGAAAGCAACATATGATTATTAATATCTGCTTTTCGCTTTTCAGTAATGTCTGTAAAATAAATGGTCAGCCCCTCTTTTGAAGGATATATTCTGTTTTCAAACCATTTGTCAACAGGTTCATAATAATTTTCAAAATATTGTTTTTTTTGAGTTTCGACTGCTTCATAATATGTTTTATAATAAGGAAGTCCAACACTATCAGGAAATTCGGTCCAAATATGCTTACCTATTAAACTTTCTGGAGATCTTCCTAGAAATTCACCTGCTTTAATATTTACATATGTATAACACCAATTGGTGTCTAGAGCCACAAAACCATCTGAAATATAGTTTAATGTAGTTTCAATTTGAGAGGTTAATTTTATTTCAACCTGATTTTGATCTGCATGAGGATTTAAATGTTGAGTTCGATATCTAATTATAGAAAAAATATCCTTATTTTGATTTGATATAAAACTTACATTTTCACTCTCTCCATCAACATATTTTAAGTAGATATAAAGGATTAGCGAATAGGCAAAAGCGGCAAATGATTTTCCTATAATATGCCCAATTAATGAGGCTTCAAAATCTGGTTCATTATGCTTGACTATTAAATTAAAAGCAAAGGAGTCGAAAATTAAAACAGATGTTAAGGTTATAAAAAGAATTAAGAAGAAATAGAGTTTACTAATTTTAGAAATTAAGAATTGATACAAAATAACAAGTAAAATAAAATCGAAAAATAAAATGACAGTGCCTGTTATAAAGTATCTGAAATCTAAAATAAGTGCTGGCTTTGTTGGATAATTATCTATTAATCCCAAAGCACTTTCTTGTAAATATGTAATACCAAATAAAGCAGACAACAAGAAATTTGAAATTATAATTCCTATAATAAGTGTTCTTGCACGATTTACTCCTTCTTTTATATAAATTAATAAAATGGCAAATAAAACTGCAGAAAAAATAATTACAGATCCAATGTGAATGGTGTACTTATCTAAAATTTCAAAACTTATAATAGTGCCAGAAAAAGATTGAAGGTACTGCATGGCACCAAGCAGGATATATAAAGGCGCCAAACCTAATTTCGATCTAAACCTAAATAAAAAGAGAATGCTTAAAGAAAAAAATAAAAGCTCTACGAGTAAAGTGGCATAGATATTCATATAACATTTTGGTTAAGCTTATAAAGTTTTGGTTTTAATAAAACCCAAATTTAGATTGGCACTTAAATAATACTTATTCCTTAACTCGTTCTAATTCTTGATTAGTACGAATAAAATAAGCGAAAATTAAAACAGCTAGAAAAAGCTACATCGATTAATTAAAAAATACCTACTAAATATTAAGCTATTAGCCTAAATATAATATTTTATTTTATGTAAGAAAATAATAACGGCATAAACCGTTAAAAGAAAAGTTTAAAGATTTTTAGTGAATCACTTTTTAAAATAAAACTCTTAAGAAACAAATCTGAAAAAGAAAGCACCCAATAGAAAAGAAATCATTTTTTGGTCATTGTTTTTAAGTTTTCTTGTTTGACACACTTAAATTTGAATCCTTACAATAGAGGTTACAATTAAACCCAAACAAGGCTTTTTTATAATTTTATGTAAACTTTAATAAGCAACTACGACTTAAATCTGTACATTCATCTTCAAAAAAATAAAACCATGCAAAAGACCTATTACGACCCAGCAGATCTCAAAAAATTTGGAAAAATCTCCGAATGGAATGAAGAGCTTGGTTCTAAATTCTTCGATTATTACAACGCTGTTTTTAAGGAGGGTGCTCTTTCAGAAAGAGAGAAATCGCTAATTGCCTTGGCGGTGGCACATACCATTCAATGCCCATATTGCATCGATGCCTATACTGGAGATGGCTTACAAAGAGGAATTACTAAAGAAGAAATGATGGAATCCTTACACGTAGCAGCCGCCATTCGTGGTGGTGCATCGCTAGTTCATGGCGTTCAAATGATGAATAAAGTGAATAAATTAGATGGTTAAGAGCAAGAAAGTATGTCTAAATTAAAAACAACATCCTTACATAAACGAAATAGTGAGTTCGCGAACAGTAACAAACAGTTGGAGTTTATGTCCAATGGTATTTTTAAAAATGGTGAATTACCCACCTTTAATAATAAAATATTCGAAACAAATCAATTCCCCTTACGTCCCAACAAGTTAGAAATCCTTCAAATCAATTTGGGCTATATGTGCAATCAGGTTTGCGAGCATTGCCATGTAGATGCTGGTCCAGACCGAAAGGAAATCATGACCAAGGAAACCATGCTACAATGTTTGGAGGTAATAAAAACCACAAAAGCCCATACCCTAGATCTTACAGGTGGCGCTCCAGAAATGAATCCATATTTTAGATGGTTTGTGGAAGAGGCTAGAAAAGCTGGTGCAAAAGAAATTATCGACCGTTCCAATCTGACCATCATTCGTGCCAATAAAAAGCATTACGATTTACCCGAATTCTTTAAAAAACATCAGGTTCATGTTATTTCCTCCATGCCACATTGGACCAAAGGAAAAACCGACAAGCAACGTGGTACCGGCGTTTTCGACAAATCCATTAAAGCCTTACAAGAACTTAATGCGGTGGGCTATGGCATGCCAAACAGTGACTTACAATTAGACTTGGTTTACAATCCGTCTGGGGCTTTTTTACCTGGCAATCAAGCCACGATGGAAACCGATTTTAAAAAGGCGCTTTTAGAGGATTTCGGAATTCAGTTTCATCAATTGTTTACAATAACCAACTTGCCAATTAGCAGGTTTTTGGACTATTTAATTGCTTCCGAAAATTACGAAGATTATATGCATGCCTTAGTGGATGCCTATAACCCAGCAACCGTGAAAAACGTGATGTGCACCAATACCATTTCGGTAAGTTGGGATGGTTTTTTATACGATTGCGATTTCAACCAAATGCTGGAGTTACCTATAAACAGCAAGGTGAAACATATAAAAGATTATAATGAGGAAGCACTTCAAAACAGAAACATTATCACGTCGCAACACTGCTATGGCTGTACGGCTGGAGCAGGATCCAGTTGCCAAGGAACAGTAGTTTCTGCGAATGCAGGAACCTCATAAATTTAAGTAAAGCTAAAACTATGAAAACTTATATAATAAGCTTTTTTATACTGCTTTTTACAGTCCAAATGGGTGTCTCTCAAGAAACCATGGAAGATTTACTAAATAAACACAATACTAAAAGCATTCCATATATCTCTGTACAAGAACTCGCCATGCCAAAAACACAAGCTCTTATTTTAGATGCTCGCGAGTTGGAGGAATATCGAGTAAGTCATATTGAAAATGCCATCTTTGTAGGTTTCAATACCTTCAATTTAAAGCAAACAAGTTTACTTCTAAACAACAAACAACAAACTATAGTCGTTTATTGCTCGTTAGGAATACGTTCTGAAACCATAGCCAAAAAACTAAAAAAAGCAGGATATTCCAATATTTTTAATTTATATGGCGGTATTTTTGAATGGAAAAACAAAGGTTTTGATGTTTATGATAGCACCGAAACCAAAACCGAAAAAGTACATGCCTTTTCACCGGAATGGAGCAAATGGTTGACTTCAGGACAAAAAATTTACGATTAACTATTTTTTAAACCCATGGGAATATTAAGCACAAAAGACACCAATAGCGACAATGAAATGAACTTCGATTTTCATTTTCCAACCTCAAAAAAAGCCATTATTATCTTTGTTAGAAATCCAGAATTAGGAACATGCAAAACCCGTTTAGCACAAACTATTGGAGATGAAGCTGCCTTAAACATTTACAAATATTTATTGCAACACACAGCAAATATCACCGAAAGAGTAGCAGCAGATAAGTTTGTTTTTTATTCGGAACACATTCATAAAAATGATTTATGGGACGAAGATGTTTTTATAAAAAAACTGCAACAAGGTTCCGATTTAGGCATAAAAATGCAGAATGCCTTCTCCGAACTTTTTAATTCAGGTTATGAAAAGGTCCTGATTGTTGGAAGTGACATTTTAGATTTAAAATCGGCACAAATCTCCGATTCTTTTCTTAAATTGGATACCCACGATGTCGTGATTGGACCCGCACTAGATGGCGGCTATTATCTGTTGGGAATGAAACAACTGCATCCACATATTTTTGAAAATAAATCCTGGGGAACAGATACCGTTTTAAAAGACACTTTAGAAGATTTAAAACGTCAAGATATTTATCAATTAGAAGAATTAAATGACATAGACACGTTTGAGGATCTAAATAAAAATGCCATACTTAAAGAATTAATTACCAATGATTAAATTTATTAAAGAAACAACCGATTACTTAAAACAAAAAGGTTTTATCGCTCCTGAAGTAGGAATTATTTTAGGTACAGGATTAGAAAAACTAATTGACGATATAGAGATTCTTGCCGAAGTTAGCTATAATCACATTCCAAGTTTCCCAACAGCAACCGTAGAATTTCATAAAGGAAAACTCATTTACGGAAACCTAGAAGGTAAAAAAGTAGTTGTCATGCAGGGCCGTTTTCATATTTACGAAGGCTATTCGTTACAAGATGTTACTTATCCTGTTCGTATTATGGAAAAATTAGGTATAAAAACCTTATTGGTTTCCAATGCGTCTGGAGCTATTAATACCAACTTTAAAAAAGGAGAATTGATGTTAATAGACGACCATATTAATCTACAAGGCAGTTCTCCCCTAGCTTTTAAAGGTGTAGAACTTTTAGGAGAACGTTTTACAGACATGAGCGAACCTTATAATAAAAACTTAAACCAAAAATTCAAAGCTATTGCCAAATCGCACAACATTACCTTGCACCAAGGCGTTTACGCCAGCGTTGTTGGCCCACAATTAGAAACAAGAGCCGAATACAGGATGTTGAAAATTATTGGGGCAGATGCTGTAGGAATGAGTACCGTTCCTGAAATTATTGTGGCGAATCATTTAGGTTTAAAAACAGCAGCTGTGTCCGTTTTAACGGATGAATGCGATCCGGAAAACTTAAAACCAGTAAACATTAGCGAGATTATTGAAATGGCCGGAAAGGCAGAGCCGGAAATGATTGTTTTATTTAAAGAATTAATTAAAACACTTTAAAATTTAACATGGAAAAATACCTGGAAATAATTAGCAACTCCTATTCGGGATATTGGAATTATCTTAAAACCGAGATACTTTCAATTACTTATTGGGACAACTATTTCTATGGTTTGATTATTATTTCCTTAACTGTTTGGATTCTTGAAATTGCCTTTCCTTGGCGAGAAGAACAAGCCATCTTTAGAAAAGACTTTTGGTTGGATACCTTTTATATGTTTTTCAATTTCTTTTTATTGAACCTCATTGTTTTTATTGCTTTATCCAATACAGTTGCCGAATTTTTTAATGATATTCTTGAACTTGCAGGGTTGTCGCTTTACAACTTTCAATTGTTT
>NZ_DATGNO010000086.1:0-3768 GCF_035306705.1 Xanthomarina sp. | reverse complement strand
CATGGGAAAACAATACATCATATTACTTTGCTTGTTGTGTTCAAGTTTTTTGATACATGCCCAGAAGATAAGTAAAAAGGATTCTTTAAGCACTAGACAGGCTATTGATACGTTGCTCATTGATAGAGATATGAATAATTGGTCTATTCGAGTTTTTACAAACTATAAAGGGCAAAGTTTTAGTTTGAGAAAGGATAGCGATAAAGTGTCTTTTACACCAAATAATAGGGCAGGAGTTGGTATTGGTTTAGGTACTAGTAAGTTAATTATAGATATTGCTTTCAATCTAAAAGGACACGAGGAAAACCCTACAAAACGTTTCGATTTACAAGGGTCTTTAATTGTAGGAGAACACAATTTGGTCAATTTATATGTGCAGAGGTACAAAGGTTTTAATGTTAAAAATAATTTTAATGAACCCGAGTTTTTTAGAGATGATGTGACATCGCTTTCTATAGGTTTTAACTATTTATATACCTTTAAAACGATTTCTTTCTCCTCTTCTATTCTAAAAGCTGGACTTTCTGAGGAAAAAAAGAAACACTTTATATCTGCTGGTGTTGGGGGATTTATGGTGTATAATAATATTAGCGGAGACAGCCCTTTAATACCTGATAATGGTATTTATAATCAAGATGCTTATTTAGATGGACTTAAGGGAGCTGGAGCTGGAATTTCGGCGGGTGTTTTATCCGTTTTTGTTTTACCAGCCAACTTTTTTGCGACCTTAAATGTTATTCCCGGGATTGGACTTATGTATAAAAAAGGATATGTGGAAACTGGCGATTATAAAGTGTCAAATCCGCTTTTGTATAAATTGGATTTCGAAGCAGGATTGGGCTATAGTTTTAAGAACTTTTATACGACCATAGCTTATGGAAGCGGTATTTACACCACCAATTTAGACTATGGATTGAATTACTTGTACAGTAATACCAAGGCTAAATTGGCTGTAGGTTATAAAATTAGGGTAAACAAGAAGCTTAAGACTCCTTTTTAGGAGGTAATTTTTTTAACATCTTCAAGTACATGTACTCAACCTTGGTTCTTGCCCAAGGCGTTTTTCTTAAAAACTTTAAACTGGATTTTACCGATGGATTATCTTGAAAACAACGAATGTTTATAATGTGTCCCATATATTCCCAGCCATAATGCGCTTCAAGTTCTGTAACTATTTGCTCCAGCTTAACACCATGTAATGGATTATTTGCTTGTGTTTCCATTTATGCTTCTAAAACAAGTTTCTGTATTTTTACAGCTTTCTCAAAATGATCGAGTTCGTGGGTTTTAATCCACCAAGTAGCAGCTTCCATTAACAATTTTGGATCATCATTTTTATTCGCAAAAAAAGCATAAAAAGAAAGTCCGACATTGGGCCCTTTTTGTGCTATTTTCTTTGCGCAAATATCTATAATTTTATCTCTTAGTTCAGGTGTCATTACTTATCTTCTATTTCTACCGCTTCTATCGCTGCTCGGCTTAGTCTTTTTGCTGCTAGATTCACTTTTTGGAGCTGTACGTTGCGGTCTTTGATTTCTACCGCCTCCGCCTTGTTTTTTAGGTTCGGTTGAAGCATTTGGGTCTGGTTCAAAACCTTCTAAGATTTCTTGAGGAATTTTAAGGCCCACCAATTTCTCAATATCTCTTAAATAGGTTGTTTCATCAGCACTTACTAAAGAAATAGCTTCACCACTTGCTCCAGCACGTCCAGTTCTTCCTATTCTATGGACATAATCTTCAGAGATGTTTGGAAGTTCGAAATTTATAACATGAGGTAATAATGGAATGTCCAAACCACGAGCTGCAATATCTGTAGCTACCAAAATTCTAATACTTCCGTTTTTAAATCCAGCCAAAGCTTTGGTTCTAGCTCCTTGACTTTTATTACCATGAATGGCTGCTGCCGAAATTCCGGCACTTACCATTTTCTTACATAACTTATTGGCACCGTGTTTGGTTCTTGTAAAAACCAAAACTTGTTTCCAATTGCCATCGGAAATTAACTTGATAATTAAATCGGTTTTCTTTCCATTTGCCACACGATACATTTTTTGATTAATGGCGTCTACGGTCGAGTTTTCTGGAGTTGCATCTACCTGTACTGGTTTGTTTAAAATACCATGGGCCAATTTCTTTATATCTTGAGAAAAGGTCGCAGAAAACATTAGGTTTTGCCTTTTTGCTGGCATCATTTTAATAACACGCTCAATATCGCGTAAAAAACCCATGTCCAACATTCTGTCAGCTTCATCTAAAACAAAAATACTTACCTTAGAAAGAGATAAAATATTCTGATTGCATAAATCGATCAATCGGCCAGGAGTAGCTACCAAAATATCAACACCTTGTCTTAAGGTTGCTACTTGTGGTTTCTGGTTCACTCCACCAAAAATTACTGCAGAACGCAAATCCAGAAATTCGCTATATTCCTTTACATTGGCATATACTTGCGCCGCTAATTCTCGTGTAGGAGTTAAAACCAAAGCTCGGACAGGACGTTGACGTAGTTGTTGCTTTTGAGATAAAATTTGTAATACAGGTAAGGTAAATCCAGCTGTTTTTCCTGTACCGGTTTGGGCAGAAGCTAAAACATCTCTACCTTCTAAAATAGGTGGAATGGCTTTGCTTTGTATAGGTGAAGGTTCTGTATATCCTTTTTTATTGATGGCTTTAAGAATATCTTCAGAAAGACCTAAGGTGTTAAATGACATATATTGTTTTTGAAGAATGACAATTTTAGATGTCATTTTATTTGCGTGCAAAGTTACAGTTAATTTTCCCGAAGAACTTTATTTATTGTAATTATTGCTGAATCCCAACTTCAATATAGCACTGTTGTGTATTTCTAGAAAGACTAATTTTCTATTAGAATCTATTTTGAGAATGATAAGTTTAAGATAAGTAGCTTTCTGAAATTCATAATTTTATGTATCTTTAAATCTACACTTAAATTAAAATATGTATGTTTTTTAAAATAAAGAGTCTCTTAGCGTTAATGCTTATTATTTCAATTATTTCTTGTAAAAACATCGATAAAAACACGGATAAACTTGGAGTTATAGAGTTTCAAGTAACTGGAAATCAGCAGGCTCAAGATTATTTTAAAAATGGCTTATTGCTACTACATAGTTTTGAATATGAAGATGCTCGAGAGGCTTTTTTAGAAGCTCAAAGGGCAGACCCAAAAATGGCTATGGCATATTGGGGAGAGGCCATGACATACAATCATAGTCTTTGGGGGGAGCAGGATTACGAAGCGGGTTCTGCAGCCGTTGCGAAAGTGAAAAATCTTCGGGTAAATCTGGATTATTCAACTATCGAAAGAGGGTTTTTACAAGCTGTTGAAGTTTTATATACACCTAAAACCCCAAAGGTAAATAGAGATAAAGCCTATAAAAAATATATGCAATCGCTTCATGAAGCTCATCCTGAAAATAATGAAATTGCTGCTTTTTATGCTATTTCTCTTTTAGGTTCTGTGCCTGAGGGTAGAGACGATTCCATTTATGATGAAGGCGCTGAAATAGCAAAGAAGGTGTTGAACAAAAACCCAAAACATCCAGGAGCACTTCATTATTTAATACATTCATACGACGATCCTTATCATGCCGAACTTGCATTTGATGCTGCTAATAGTTACTCAAAAGTGGCGCCAGATGCCAGTCATGCGCTTCACATGCCCTCTCATATTTATGTGGCTTTAGGTATGTGGGATGAGGTTATCTCATCGAATATAGACTCTTATCAGGCAAGTTTAAATAGGATGGA
>NZ_DATGNO010000085.1:0-2354 GCF_035306705.1 Xanthomarina sp. | reverse complement strand
CCAATTTCATGAAAACAGCACATATTTAACTAATTTGATAAGTAGTAGAAGCAGTTCAGTAAAAAGACCTTAATTATTATGGTAGCGATTGAAAAAAAATCAACTCAGAATTCC
This sequence comes from Xanthomarina sp., assembly GCF_035306705.1. Classification (GTDB taxonomy): domain Bacteria; phylum Bacteroidota; class Bacteroidia; order Flavobacteriales; family Flavobacteriaceae; genus Xanthomarina. Next base: position 2,240 of record NZ_DATGNO010000085.1, on the reverse strand, counting down.
GTTCATTTACACAGAAACTCTAAGATAAGGCGATCCAGCTGTAAAAAGTAATTATAGAAGTCTTATTAAATTTATAGAATGAGTAAAAACTGGTCCAAAGAAAACAATCAAGATAAAGCGATTAGTTTAAACTTTCATAAGTATAAAAAAGAATAAATTTTGAAAACATATTAAATGCAATCCTGGAGTAAAGAAATAAAAACAGACAAAGCCATAAAAGCTATTCTGTTTATTTTAAACCCCATACTTGGTGTTTTGTATTCATTCAAAAGAATAAATACAAAATCATCTTATGTTATCTTTTTTCTTTTCGCATTGGTTTTCGGACTTTCATTTACAGTGCAAAGTGGGAAGACAGAAGAAAGCAGGCTTGATGGGGCATCATACAGAGAGAAGTTTGATCAATACCAAAGTCATAGTGAAAATCTCTATTATTTTCGATTAAACGAATATATTACTTTTAATGATGGAGATAAAGATTTTTATTTTGATACAGTAGCCTTTTTCATATCAAAACAAACAGATAATTATCATTACTTATTTTTAATATTTGCTATTGTTTTTGCATATTTCGCATTGAAATCCTTTCGGTTTTTAACTTCTGAACCTAACTTTACGACCTCCTTATCTTGTTTGATATTAGCTTATATATTTATGAGTAATCAAATATTTAATATTAATGGAGTGCGTTTTTGGACAGCAGCATGGATTGGGGTTTACTGCATATTCCAAATTATTAAAAATGACAACAAGCGTTATTTTTGGCTAGCACTTCTAACGCCTATTGTACACGGGGCATTTATTGTTTTTGTAGTTGTTTTACTATTTGGCTACTTTTTCAAAAAGTTAAACTATAGAATTTGGGGTAATTTATTTTTAATAAGCTTTTTTATATCGAGCTTCGCTGTTGAATTAACACGTGGAGCAATTGATTTCCTTCCTTCATTTCTAGCAGATGCTTTTGATGGTTATATTAGTGAAGACTATATAAAAGAAAGAGCAAATGCAGGCTCAGGTTTCTATTGGGTATCCGAAACCTTTAGTTTCATGACGCGCGCATATATGAACATACTTGTATGGTTGTTCATTAAAAATGCTAAATCCATTACAGCAAATCCAAAAACGAAAAGAATCTTTCCCTTCCTATTAATTTGGATGGTGTTTGTCAATTTCACAATGCCTATTCCTTCACTTGGCGGAAGATACATGGCAATGGCTTATCCGTTAATTGCATATATTTGGTTAGTTAATTTTAAAGGTATAAAATATAGACGTATTCTATATGCAATGCCATTTGTATTTCTATTCAGCTTTTACAGACAGATCGTCCTTTATAATAAAGTTTTAGAACCTGAATTTTACATATCAAGCCCTTTTTATTTAGTTTATAAATATTTATTAATATGAATCCTTTGAAAATCGTTATCATATCAAGGAACTCTTATCCTACCCTAAGCCCTCGATCACACAGAACAACAGAATTAGCAAAAGAATTCGCAAGTAGGGGACATCAAGTTATAATTTATACCTTACTTGGGGATTATGATTATACCAAGTATTCAAAAGAAACAGGAATTACTTTTAAAAACTTAGGTAAATCTAAGCTTGGGGCGCTTGATAATGTAGGGTACAAAAACAATCAATTTTGGGCCAAAATTGGACGAAAACTTTTTTCAAAATCATTTGAAGTACCTAACATAGAACTATTACCTATGGTGAGAAAAGCTTTAAAACATGAAAAAAATATAGACTTATTAATTACCATTGCTCACCCACACACGATTCACTGGGGAGCTGCAAAGTATATTAAAAACAATAGAAATAAGATAGGAACTTGGATCGCAGACTGTGGAGATCCATACATGAAAAACCCATTTAAAAAACATCCTTTTTATTTCAAATATTTTGAAAAAGAATGGTGCAGACTTTGTGATTCTATTACTGTGCCAATTCATAAAGCAAAGGATGCATATTATCCTGAGTTTAAAGAAAAAATAAAAGTTATTCCACAAGGTTTTAATTTTAACAACTTAAAGTTAGCCCATTATCAACCTAACTCAGTTCCAACTTTTGCTTTTGCAGGTCAAGCATATAAAGGGTTGAGGGATCCAAATCAATTTTTAAAATATATTTCTTCTTTATCTTTTGAATTTAAGTTTATTGTCTACACCAAATCAGTGAAAATATTTGATGACTATAAAGAAAAATTAAAAGATCGTTTAGAAATTAGAGACTTTATA
>NZ_DATGNO010000084.1:0-44309 GCF_035306705.1 Xanthomarina sp. | reverse complement strand
GACTATCAGCAGGTTTGGGGTAAAGATATTGTTCCATCGAAATCAAAAGTCAATTTGGAAATTCTCTATAATCATTTGAATACTTTCTTTTATTTGATGATTATTTACAGCTTTTTGGGAATGACTATGATCATTCTTGGTTTTGCAGAGGTACTTTCGTCTGGATCAAAATACAATTATAGTATTCGCACGCTGACCAAGATACTGTTGGGACTAATAATTATAGCATTAACCTTTCAAGCACTGGCTTTAGGCGTTCGTTGGTATCTTTCGGGGCATGCACCTTGGAGCAATGGTTATGAAGCAATTATATTTATTTCGGGAATTGGCGTGCTGGCGGGACTAATTCTTTACAGAAATCGGAATGCTTTTATTCCTGCAGCCGGCGCCCTGGTCGCCATGATAATGATGGGGTTTGCACACGGAGGTTCCATGCTCGATCCTCAGATTACACCTTTGGAACCGGTACTAAAATCCTATTGGCTGATGGTTCACGTGGGCATTATCACATCCAGTTACGGATTTTTCGGCTTGTCGGCTGTATTGAGCTCGATTTCTTTAATCTTGTTCAGCGTAAAACCAAACAATAAAATAGATAAATCTATCAAAGAAATGACCATCGTCAACGAAATGGCTTTAACGGTAGGAATCTTTGCACTTGCGGTAGGCACTTTTTTGGGAGGCATGTGGGCAAACGAGAGTTGGGGAAGGTATTGGAGCTGGGATCCGAAAGAAACTTGGGCATTTATTTCGGTTATATTTTATGCCGTGGTACTTCATTTGAGATTGGTTCCGATGTTGAGAGGGAAACTAACTTTTAATATTGCCAGTCTGTGGGCGATATGGTCGATTATATTCACTTATTTTGGAGTGAATTACTATCTATCTGGATTACATTCTTATGCCGCTGGTGACCCCATCCCCGTTCCTGCTTGGATTTATATTACTGCCGCAGGAATGCTCGTATTAACCTTGGTAGCTTATTTTCGAAACAAAGCAAAAAAGAAACAAAAACTCGAAAGCTAACAACTTTATAGATCTAATTGACGTTTCATTCTTTTCAGAAAATGGAGGAACAAATCAATCTCTTTTTTATGTGTTCTAAAGGAAAGCATGCGGTACGCAAAATCCATTTATCCTCTAGACCTATGGAAGAAATAAAAATCCGAACGTCTTTTTTGAATATCATCGAATATGATTTTGTTTAGCGCATTGCAATTGTAGTATTTTAATTCGAACCTAAAGCCATGAAAGAAGTATTAAATTTAATTTCTATAAAAAACACTCAAAACTTATAACCTATTTGTATATGGTCTTGTTTCACACCCATGGTAACTAAATATGTTTGTATATCTTCCTCAAATTGTTTTGGACCGCAGATATAAAAATGTTGTTCGGTACTTTGAACAAGCTGCAACAAATAATCTTTATCGATTTTACCAAAGTGAAGATTTCTAGATTTGGTTCTACTTAAGGTTACTGATAATTTGGAACGAAATAACTGTCTCAAATTTTTATAAAATAAAATATCGTTTTTAGTCTTATTGGCATAAATAAGTCTATGCTCTTCTTTAATATCAATTCCCTTTTCTTGCATGTCTTTAAATATGGGTAAAAACGATGTTATACCTGTTCCTGCTGCAATAAAAGTACCACTCCCATTGTATTTGTATGAATCCCAAGCTTTAGACAATTGGATAGTATCGTTCGGGAGTAATTCGGCAATGCCTTTCGTTAACCCATTTTTACTAGGATAAACTTTTATAATAAATTCTAAATAATTGTCAGTAGGAATGTTCGCTATGGTAAAGGGAGCTACGGCAAGTTCATAACCAGGTTTATCGATACTTAATTCAACGGCTTGCCCAATGTTAAAATCAAAACTCCATGGTTTAGTTATTTGTAGTAATATAACATTGTAATTTATAGCGGAAACTCTTATAACTTTTGCTTTATGAGGAAATATAAAACCCATCTTTTTAAAATTTAATTAGCTTTTAAGTTGGATGCATTTTTTATTAATTGGTTACAAATACCGTATAAGTTTAAAAACGTTTTATAGAAACCCACTACTTTTGAAATAATCTCATATTTAAAATTGATTGGACTGCATAGGAAATAAAAAAAACCTTGAACTTTTAGGCTTAATTGGTCGAGATGGCAGCTGCGAGGAGTCGGAGAAACCTCAATGATCTCTCTATAAAATAAAAAAGTTGAACAAATAAATGTTCAGCTTTTAAAGTCGGGGTGGCAGGTTTAACTTTGTTGATCCTGAATTGGGGTAGTTGCTCACCAAAAACCAAAACCGAAAAAAGCGGTTTTTCACGGCTTTTTTCATTTGTTTGCTTATGCTCAACTCCGTTGGCGACGCAACAAATGAAAAAAGCCTACAAAATCAAAGATTTTGTAGGCTTTTAATGGTCGGGGTGGCAGGATTCGAACCTGCGACCTCCGCGTCCCAAACGCGGCGCGATAACCGGGCTACGCTACACCCCGAAATGTTTTTCTTATAAGGCTTTCAGATTAATAAGAGTTAGAAAGTCGTTTTATAAGCGGTTATCTTATTTCGAGCTGCAAATATATAGCTTTTCTTTTTTAACTAACAAGTTTTATCTTTAAATTTAGAGATTAAAGACTTAAAAGATGAAATTACATTATTCTACTTATTTCCTTATTTGCTTTATAAGTTTTTTGTCCTGTGCACAGGCAAAAAAAGAAAAAGCTTCAAAAGAGACATATCAGGTTGTTGTTCCTGAATTACATATTCCATGGGGCTTTGTATTTCTACCAGATAATTCCATGTTAATTACCGAAAAGAAAGGTGAACTCATTCATTTTAAAGATGGCAAAAAAACGCTTATTACAGATTTACCAGAAATAGAACTAAGAGGTCAGGGTGGATTTATGGATCTTAAACTGCATCCAGATTATATAAACAATGGTTGGATTTACTTTTCCTATGCTTCTCCTGAAGGTGAAGGCGAAGGCAGCAATACCGCCATAATGAGAGCTCGGCTTGAAAACAACAAATTAATTGACAAAGAATTGCTTTATAAAGCAAATCCAAACAGCACGAGAGCAGAACATTTTGGATCTAGAATTGTTTTTGATAATAACGGTTATTTGTTTTTTACAATTGGCGACAGAGGGGATAAAGACACAAATCCACAAGACTTAACAAGAGATTGTGGCAAAGTTTACAGATTGCACGACGATGGCCGTATACCAGAAGACAATCCCTTTTATAACACACCAAATGCTAAAAAAGCCATTTACACCTATGGGAACAGAAATCCTCAGGGCATGAAAATCCATCCTGAAACTGGCGAGATCTGGACCCATGAACACGGTCCAAAAGGAGGCGACGAAATAAATATTATAAAACCCGGTAAAAATTATGGTTGGCCAAAAGTGTCATATGGCGTAAATTATATTGGGACAAAAATTACAGACTACACCGAGCTTCCGGGAATGGAACCTCCTATTCATTACTGGGTACCATCTATCGCACCTAGTGGGATGGCTTTTATTTCTAGCGATAAATATCCAGGTTGGAAAGGAAATTTACTAGTTGGCTCATTAAAATTTCAGTATGTAAGCAGATGTATTTTAAAAGATAAAAAAGTTTTAAGTGAAGAAAAAATACTTGAAGGCCTTGGAAGAGTTCGTACTTTAGTGCAAGGCCCAGATGGTTATATTTATGTGGGAATTGAGAATTTAGGAATTGTAAAACTTTTGCCTGAAGACTAAAAATTCCATGCCCAAGTAAGTTTAAGGATTAGCTCCTATATTTTAAATGTAAATAACTAAATTTGTGCTTTAAAAAAAACACGTATTCATGCTCATTATAGGAATTGCCGGAGGAACAGGTTGTGGAAAAACAACCGTAGTAAATCAAATATTAGATCAATTACCAGAAGGAGAAGTTGGCGTAATTTCGCAAGATTCTTATTACAAAGATACGTCTCACCTAAGTTTGGATGAACGTGTTAAAATTAATTTCGACCATCCCAGATCTATCGATTTTGAATTGTTGGAAGAACATTTAAAAGAATTAAAAAAAGGAAACGACATCCAACAACCTATTTATTCATTTATAAAACACAACAGAACTGGCGATATTATTTTAACTCATCCCAGAAAAGTAATGATTGTTGAAGGTATTTTAATTCTTACAAATCCAGAATTAAGAGAGATGTTCGATATTAAAATATTTGTGCATACCGATAGCGACGAGCGATTAATCCGTCGTTTAAAACGAGACATCACAGAACGAGGCAGAGATATTGAAGAAGTATTGGCAAGGTATCAAAACACCTTAAAACCCATGCATCAACAGTTTATTGAGCCAATGAAGGAATATGCAGATATTATTATTCCAAACAACAAGTACAATACAGTGGCTGTAGATATTGTGAAATCTATTATCAATCAACGCCTCATATAATGGCTAAAAAAACGAATAAATACATAAAACCCTTTAAAAACATTTTTGTTTTTATACTACTAATGTTTGTTGTTTGGATGTTATTTTTCGATGCCAATTCTTGGTTAATACATCATGAGTTAAACTCAGACATTGAAGATTTAGAAGCCGAGAAAGAGTTTTATAAAAATGAAATTATTAAAGACAAAAAAGCCATAAAAGAACTTAGTACAGAGGAAGGTGTGGAAAAATTGGCTCGTGAAAAATATTATATGAAGCAGGAAAATGAAGAAATATTTATTATTGAATATCAAGATAGTCTTCCTAAAAATAAAGAAAAATGAGTAAAAAGTTGTTTAACGATTTTAGTAAAGTTTCATCGAAAGAATGGAAGCAAAAAATACAAGCAGATTTAAAAGGAGCCGATTATAACGAGACACTTATTTGGAAAACAAACGAAGGAATTGATGTAAAACCGTTTTATCATGCAGATGAATTCCTGTCAACACCAAGCATATCATCTTCACAAGCGACCCAATGGCAAATTTGCGAAACCATTTTTGTAGCCGATCTGGAAAAATCAAATGCTCGCGCTAAAGAACTTTTAACCAAAGGAGCTGAAAGCTTAAGGTTTATTATTCCTTCCGAAGACATTTCAGTAGAATCACTTTTAAAGGATATTAATCTAAGTAAAACGCAAGTATTTTTTGAGCTTCAATTTTTATCTTCCGCTTTTATTCAACAAATTCTAAAAGCCACTTCAAAAGAAAACACTATTATTCTAACAGATATTATTGGAAATCTTAGTAGAAGTGGAAATTGGTGTACAAATTTACAGGATGACCATAAACAATTTGAAACCATAGTTGCTAAAACCTCAACCATGAGTATAGATGCGACTTTATATCAAAATGCTGGTGCTAATATGGTCCAACAATTGGCTTATGCTCTAGCCCATGTAAATGAATATTTAAATCACTTAAGCAATAAAGAATCCCTTCAAGTAATTTTCAATGTCTCTGTTGGCACCAATTATTTCTTTGAAATAGCAAAACTTAGAGCCTTAAGAATTTTATGGAATACCTTAGCTTCAGAATACAACATCAGTTCTGAATGCCATATTTTTGTAACACCAACCAAACGCAACAAAACACTTTACGATTACAACAACAATTTACTTCGTACCACAACTGAATGTATGAGTGCTGTTCTTGGGGGAGCAAATACCATAAACAATTTAGCTTATGATGCTATTTACCATAAGGACAACGAATTTGGTATCAGAATTTCCAGAAATCAGCTCTTGATTTTAAAACACGAAAGCTATTTCGATAAAGTGAATAATCCTGCAGATGGCGCATATTATATTGAAAGTTTAACCCAACAATTGGCAGAAAAAGCCTTAGAATTATTTAAAGGCATAGAAACTGGAGGCGGCTTTTTAAAACAATTAAAAGAAGGCATTATTCAAAGAAAAATTAAAGAAAGTGACGATAAAGAACAAACGCAATTTAATACTGGTGAGGAAGTGTTGCTTGGAACCAATAAACACCCAAATCCCGACGATAAAATGAAACATGAATTGGAACTTTATCCCTTTGTAAAAACCAATCCTAGAAAAACACTTATCGAACCAATAATAGAAAAACGATTGGCGGAAATTATAGAGCAAAACAGATTAAAAACCGAATAAAATTTAAATTTAAAACCATGAGTAAAACATTATTAAAACTTACATTTTTTGTAGTATCCTTGACACTTTTTAACTGTAAAAATGAATCGGCTACGTTTAATAATTATAAGTATGCAGATCAAGAAAATATTTTAGTTTGCGATAATTTAGACACTAAATTATATTTTGAAGCATTACTTTCTTTTGAAGATGACATGACTGATAAATACGACCCAACAAATAAAAACCTTAGAAGAGGTTATTCTTTTTTTACAAGAGAAGCGCTCGCTGGAAAAGCAGATTATCAAGAAATAGTATCGCCTCATACCATGGAAGTTTTTAAAGCTTTAAAAAACGATACGGATCTTTGGAATAAAGACAACACTATTAATTACAATTCCAAACTCTTAACTTGTATTGGCAACAATTTTAGAAACAACGATTTAAAAACCACGTTCCACGCTTTAGTTTCAACAAACAGCATGCGATCTGAAATTTTTGGAGTACCTCTTATTAAATTTGTAAAAAATGCCCATGAAGATAGATATATGGCTGCTTTTGTAGCTTTCGATTTATTTTATGCTAACTTGTTTGATGTGGATCCAACAAAGGTTACCGAAAAACCACAAACTAATGAGGCTGCAAAAAGCAACCCAAACAACAACATTTTAAACGACCCAGAAAAGGTTAAGGAATTGATAAAAAAATAAAATGTCAAGAAAAAACATTCAACATATCACCCTGAAATCAGATGTAAAAAACAAAAAGCCTTTGGCTACCACCGTTTTTAATACCGCTGAAAATATGGATGTTAAATCCACCTATTCTAAAGAAGATTTAAGCGAAATAGAACACTTAAATTTTGTAGCCGGTATTTCGCCATATCTTCGTGGGCCATACAGTACCATGTATGTTCGTAGACCATGGACCATTCGACAATATGCTGGATTTTCCACCGCCGAAGACAGTAACGCCTTTTACAGACGAAATTTAGCTGCCGGACAAAAAGGATTATCTGTTGCTTTCGATTTGGCAACTCATAGAGGTTACGATTCCGACCATGAACGTGTGGTTGGCGACGTTGGAAAAGCTGGAGTAGCCATAGATTCTGTAGAAGACATGAAAGTGCTTTTCAATCAGATTCCACTAGATAAAATGAGTGTTTCCATGACCATGAATGGCGCTGTTTTACCTATTATGGCTTTTTATATTGTAGCTGCTGAAGAACAAGGAGTAACTCCAGACCAATTGGCTGGAACCATTCAAAACGATATATTAAAGGAGTTTATGGTGCGAAATACCTACATCTACCCTCCTACACCATCCATGAAAATTATTTCAGATATTTTTGAATATGCCAGCAAGAATATGCCGAAATTCAACAGTATCAGTATTTCAGGATATCACATGCAGGAAGCCGGAGCTACTTGCGATATTGAATTGGCTTACACTTTGGCTGATGGGTTGGAATACATAAGAAAAGGCTTGGATGCGGGCATGGACATCGACACCTTTGCTCCTAGATTGTCTTTCTTTTGGGCCATTGGCATGAACCATTTTATGGAAATTGCCAAAATGAGAGCTGCTAGAATGTTATGGGCAAAAATAGTGACACAATTCCATCCAAAAGACAAAAAATCTTTAGCCTTAAGAACCCATAGTCAAACCAGTGGTTGGAGTTTAACAGAACAAGATCCGTTTAATAATGTTGCAAGAACTTGTATTGAAGCTGCTGCCGCTGCATTTGGTGGCACACAATCCTTACACACCAATGCTTTAGACGAAGCCATCGCATTACCTACAGATTTTTCAGCAAGAATAGCTAGAAACACCCAAATATTTCTTCAAGAAGAAACCAAAATCACCAAAACGGTCGATCCTTGGGCAGGTAGCTTTTATGTTGAAAAACTCACACATGATATTGCCCAAAAAGCTTGGGAACTTATTGAAGAAGTAGAGGAACTTGGAGGAATGACCAAAGCCATTGAAGCTGGGATTCCAAAGTTACGGATTGAAGAAGCTGCTGCAAGAAAGCAAGCTCGAATAGATTCTGGACAAGATATTATTGTTGGGGTTAACAAATACAAATTAGATCAAGAAGATCCAATTACCACTTTGGAAGTGGATAACCAAACGGTTAGAACCCAACAAATAGAACAATTAAACAAGCTTAAAGCCGAACGAAATACCGAAAAAGTAAAAAAAGCTTTAGCTAATTTAACTGAAGCTGCACGATCTGGACAAGAAAATCTTTTATCTTTAGCTGTAGAAGCTGCTCGAGAAAGAGCAACTCTTGGAGAAATAAGCGATGCTTTAGAAGTTGTTTTTGGCCGCTATAAAGCACAAATTAAATCCTTTTCTGGTGTGTATAGTAAAGAAATAAAAAACGATAAATCTTTTAGCAAAGCCAAGCAAATGGCAGATGCTTTTGCCGAACAAGATGGTAGGAGACCACGTATTATGATTGCTAAAATGGGACAAGACGGCCATGATAGAGGCGCCAAAGTAGTAGCTACAGGCTATGCTGATGTTGGTTTTGATGTAGATATTGGTCCATTGTTCCAAACCCCACAAGAAGCGGCTAAACAAGCCGTAGAAAACGATGTACATGTACTTGGTGTTTCCTCTTTGGCCGCTGGACATAAAACCTTAGTTCCACAAGTTATCGAAGAGCTAAAAAAGTACGGTCGCGACGATATTATGGTGGTTGTTGGTGGCGTTATCCCAAAACAAGATTATCAGTATTTATTTGATGCTGGAGCCATGGCCGTTTTTGGACCTGGAACCAGAATTAGTGATGCTGCCATTCAGATTTTGGAAATTTTGATGGATTAAGCTTATTGTTTTACCATTTTTTTAAAACCCTAAAACATTGAGGTAAAATCCTTGTATAAATTCATTACTAAGATTGGTTTTACAAGAACGAAACTAATCTTATAAACAAATAACATATCGGAATCTTCAGAATATCATGAAACTATGGCTATCCATAACAGCACTTTAAAATCAAAAAACACACCTTTAACACTTGATGAACTTCATCTAACTGAAGAAAATAGAAGTCGGATAAATCAGCTTATAGAAGAATTCACTTATATAGAGGCTCTAAATAACCTGAATATTCCTGTCGATAATAAAATTTTACTGCACGGACATACAGGTTGTGGAAAAACTGCTACAGCTCATGCCATTGGTATAGCATTAAACAAAAAGGTCATCACCTTAAATTTAAGCGGTTTTGTATCATCTAGATTGGGTGAAACAGGAAAAAATCTTTCCGATATTTTTAAAACTGCCGCAAACGACAACGCCATCTTATTTATAGATGAATTTGATTTTATCGGAAAAATAAGAGATTACGACCATAAGGATTCGGGCGAAATTAAAAGATTAGTCAATGCGCTCATTCAGTTAATCGATAACTTATCGGATACGTCCTTGCTTATTTGTGCTACCAATCACATGGATATTATTGACACGGCTTTATTGAGAAGGTTTCAAATAAAACTGGAATATCAATTACCTACCAAAGAGGCGTTAGATATTTATTACGATGGCATTCTCTCTACTTTCCCGAAAAATATTAGCAACATAAAAAGAAGCTATGGAGTTTCTTTTGCTGAAGCTAAAGACATAGCAAATCAACAAATTAAGGCACATGTTATTCAGTTGGAAAAACAAAGAAAACATTTGCTGTTTTCTTATGGTTCGCTGAAATCGAAACAAGTGCAACTAGAACATTTTGGAAGAGAACTTAAGGGAACTGGAGACAGCCTATCCGGATACAAATTAACAGATTTAGAAATAAAGGATACAACTGTCATAAAAATAGATAAAACAGATATTCTCTCCATTGCCATAAAATCTAGAGAGGAAACGGATAACATTGAAGGTTTTGTGTTTGAAATAACTGGCGAAGAACTTGTGCAAACAGATAGATATGGGATTTCAAATTACAAACGAGTTAAGGAAACCACAGATTTAGGAAAAGAAGTCTGGATTTATGTAGCCCATAATTCCTATTAATATGGAAAAAAGCATTCAAAATAACCTTACAAACATCTTGGGAAGAATTGAATCTGCCTGTATTCATGCTAATCGTAAGCCAGAGGAAGTTAAACTTCTTATGGCCACTAAAACGGTTTCTGCCGAAAACATCAAAATAGCATTTAGAAATCATCAAACGTTAATTGGTGAGAATAAAATACAAGAGATTATAGAAAAATACGATTCTTTAAAAAGTATGACTCATCAAAAACACTTCATTGGTCATCTTCAAACAAATAAAGTAAAAGATCTTTTAAAATACGATGTCGATTGCATTCAGTCTTTAGATAGAATCCGTTTAGCTGAAAAATTACAAAACCGTTTGGAATATGAAGATAAAACCATGGATGCCTTTCTACAATTCAACACATCTTACGAAGAAAGTAAATTTGGAATGAAACCCGAACATGCTGTAAAGTTTGCTATGGAAGTTCAACAATTTGACCGAATTAACGTAAAAGGACTTATGACGATTGGTTTATTTTCGGCCGAAACTGAAAAAGTTCGTAAGTGTTTTAAACTACTAAAAAATATCCAATCACAACTTTTAGACAAGGGAATACCAGTTAATGAATTATCTATGGGAATGAGTGGCGATCTGGAAACTGCCATTGAAGAAGGCTCTACCATGGTTCGAGTTGGAACGGCTATATTTGGAAAACGAGAACATCCTGATAGTTATTATTGGAATGAAAACAATTAAAATCATTCAATCAACTATAGAAACAATGATACGATCAATTCAACTATTTTTCATTTTAGCCTTTTGTTTACTTTTGCTCACTTGCAATAAAGCTATCGATGCAGAAAACAATGGCATTGCCAATACGGATTATGAACTAAAAACCATAAAGGAAACACAAGCTATAATTATCGAGGAACACTTAAAAAATGGTGCTTGGAACTATTCGTACAACTCCAAGGAATGGCAAGTTGAAATTGACAAGGGTTTAGCCAAAGATTCTACCATTGCCTATTTATGGCAACAAAAAGCCATGCCTTTATTTAAAAAAGGCAAGTATGAAAAAGGTATGGATTATTTGGACAAAGCAGTGACTTACGACAGGCAACGTTGGCAAGATTATCGTGCCTTTATAAAATGTATTTTTGCTAAAACCTATAGAGAAGCCATTTTAGATTTTGCAGATTATAAAAACCGATATGGAGATGGTTATGTTATGGATCATACCTACAACTTTCATATAGCTCTTTCCTATTTACAACTCAACGAATTCGAAAAAGCTGAAGAAATCTTTAAAAAAGATAATGAAAAACAACTTTTGAATCATGGAAAAGACTGGTTGCATCCTGTAGATTTATTTTATTATGGCATAAGTAAATACGAACAAGGAAAATACGAAGAAGCCATAGAATTATTTAATTTATCGCTTGAAATTCATCCTAAATTTTCAGATGTTCAATACTATAAAGCATTGTGTTTAGTGAAACTTGAAGCCTTTGACGAAGCTCAAAAACTCATGGAAATAGCTGAAACAAATGGAAAACAAGGCTTCTCATTTAATGAAGACAATGCCATTTATGAAAGATATCCATATCAAGTAAGATGGAAATAAAGAGGATTATACAGCACTAAATAATTTCTTAATCCGTAAAAAGCAAAACGAATTTAACAATACAAAAATTAACATAATTTAATTCGGATAAATTTGTCCGTATTAAAATTTATATTTACATTTGTACCGAAATTAAAACAAAACTATGTTTTCTAAAGCATGCGAATACGGAATTAAAGCGTCTATTTTTATAGCGTTAAACTCTTACGAAAGTAAACGAGTAAGCCTTAAAGCTATTGCTAAGGAAATTAATTCCCCAGAAGCTTTTACTGCCAAAATTCTTCAAGATCTAGTAAGACATGGCATTATAAATTCGGTAAAAGGTGCTTATGGAGGTTTTGAGATAGATAAACATGCTATTTCCAGCATTAAACTAGCCCAAATTGTAAACGCCATTGACGGCGACAGCATTTATAAAGGTTGTGGTCTAGGATTAAACACTTGTGATGAGAATCATCCTTGTCCTGTTCACGATAAGTTTAAAAGCGTGAGAGACGAATTAAAACAAATGCTTGAACATACCAATTTGGAAGAGTTGGCCTTAGACATTAAGTCTGGTGCAGCCTTTTTGAAAACATAAAAAAAATTTGAATATAAATAGGACATAATCATCCGAATAAATAAAAACAAATATTAATTATTAAAACATCCTTAAAAAAACCAAATCTTGCTTATGTTAAATTAAAGTAAGAAGAAGTTGGGAGAAGCATATGGAAACATTAAGTAAAGTAACACAAAAACAAATAGGGCAATTTGTTGCCGAAGATTACAGAACCGCATCGGTTTTCTCTAAATACGGAATAGACTTTTGCTGTAAAGGAAACAGAACCATTGACGAGGTTTGCACTAAACAGAACATTGATAGCAACTTGTTATTAAACGATTTAGAAAAAGTTGTATCGACTTCTGCGGGTCAATCTATCGATTACAGATCTTGGCCATTAGATTTGTTAGCTGAATATGTCGAGAAAAAACACCACAGATATGTGGAAGAAAAAACACCGGTAATTCGTCAGTTTTTAGATAAACTATGCAAAGTTCATGGTGGAAGACATCCAGAATTATTCAAAATCAACGAATTGTTTATTGCGTCGGCCGGAGAACTAGCTGCGCACATGAAAAAAGAAGAACTAATGCTCTTCCCTTTCATTAAAAAAATGGTTAAAGCACAAATAGATAAAACCACTGTGTCTTCACCACAATTTGGTACCGTTAAAAACCCAATTGCCATGATGATGCAAGAACATGAAAATGAAGGGGATCGATTTGAAGAAATTGCAAAATTATCGGATAACTACACCCCACCAGCAGATGGCTGTAACACATACCGAGTTACTTTCGCCATGTTGGACGAATTTGAAAAAGATTTACATTTACATATACACCTAGAAAATAACATCTTATTCCCTGAAGCTGAAAAGTTAGAAAAACTTATTCAGTAAGAATTAATAGCAAATGATATTTTCTAAACTAAATCTGGGAGTTTCCCCAAAAGCTTCCAGGTTTTATAAAATTTAATGTTAATAATAGTTGTTCAATAAAAACACTTCTCCTGTTACTAATAATAGTTTAAATTTGTTGAGGAGTAAATTTATGATTTCTTTAGTTTGTCATACAAGAGGAGTGTTTTTTTTAATTATTTCTTTACTTTTACAACTCAGCTATTTATTATAATCTATGCCCAAAAAGCTTGTACTCACCTGCTTATTAAATTTCTTTATTGCCGCTCTTATGGGCTTGGCGTTACGTTATACTTACATCTTCCCCATTCCTTTTAATTTTAGATTTTTAACTCATGCTCATTCGCATGTAGCCATGTTGGGTTGGGTATATTTAATGCTTTATGTACTTATTGTCCACTATTTTATTCCCGAGAAAAAACCTGTTTACAACAAGCTGTTTTGGATAACAGAACTGTCTGTGGTAGGCATGATGCTTAGTTTTCCATTTCAAGGTTATGCTGCACTTTCCATAAGCTTCTCCACCCTTCATATATTTTGTAGTTATTATTTTGTACGACTTATTTGGAAAAACCATAAAACAGATTCCGTAGTTTCTGGTTATTTGTTAAAAGCTTCGCTAATTTTTATGGCTATTTCCACTGCTGGAGTTTGGTGTTTAGGTCCAGCCGTTAGTGTCCTTGGGCAAGCTTCTGCCTTTTTTCAAATTGCTATTCAATTCTTTTTGCATTTTCAGTTTAATGGTTGGTTTTTAATTGCCGTTCTAGCTGTTTTATTTCATAAATTACAAATTAAAGACTCCAAGGATTTTAGAAGATTTTTCAACTTATTGATTATTTCAACTATCCTAACATTTGCCTTACCGGTAAATTGGTTTGCCCCACACATCTCATTATTATGGATTAACGCGCTAGGAGTTCTACTTCAAATTGTAAGTTTATACTTGTTCTTAAAATTAATAAAAAAACCATTTAACGAACTGCTCAATACAAGTTCTAAACTTACAAAGTTCTTGTATCACTTTTCCATGTTGTGCTTTATTCTAAAAATAGGTTTACAAACAATGTCCCTAATCCCAGAAATTTCTAATATGGCATTTCATCATAGAAATCTAGTCATCGGATTTATCCATTTAACCATGCTTGGTGTTATTAGTGGGTTTTTGTTTGCTTATATTTTGCAAAGCAAACTTGTCTCTCCTAGCAGGATTTTAACTTCAGGCATGTATGTTTTTATTTTAGGTTTTATTTTAACAGAAGTTATTATTATAGTTCAAGGTTGTTTATTTTACTTTGGAATAGGAATGTTACCCAACTATTATGTCTTGCTGTTTTTAAGTAGTATCTTACTTCCTTTAGGAGTTTTTAGTCTTATTTTTAATATTTATAAAACCAAATTAGTATGAAAACCAAACCTCAAAAACGCCATAAAGCCTTACAACCTTTAAGTAGAGAACATCATCATGGCTTGCTTTTATCATGGAAAATAAGGAGTGGTTTTAATAAAAACATCGATCCAAAACGCATAAAAATTTATGCCGATTGGTTTTTTGAAACTCATTTAATACCACATTTTGAAATGGAAGAAGCCCATATTTTTTCTATTTTAGATGAAAACAATGAACTAATAAAACGTGCTTTAGCAGAACACAGACGGCTTAAGCGCCTATTTTCTGAAACCGACGCTGAACCCAAAACCTTAAGTAAAATAGAAGAAGAATTAGAACAACACATTCGTTTTGAAGAACGTGTTCTTTTTCCTGAGATTCAAAAAGCAGCAACCGAAGAACAATTAGTACAAATAGAAAAAATTCATCAATCAGAGCCTTTTGAAGACAATCTGGAAGATGAATTTTGGAAATAATTTTTAATAGAATATTTAAACCTACCAGGTTTTAATTCCTGAAGCTCAAGATGGTTAGATGCAATTAAACTATTCTTTAGTTTCCTCTTTCTTAAAGGATGTTTTAAATAAGGATGGCTTAACAGTAATCATGGCCCAAGCCCAATTGTTGGTAGCATTTTTATCTCCTCCTCTTATAATTTCCATACTTTCTGTTGCAAACATTTGAGAGTAACCTACTTGAAACTGAATGTCTTTGGAAAGATTATAACCAAGCATTAAATCGATTTCCGTACCCAAAGTATTGCTCATTTCATTCCCCAAACCATCAACTATTGTTGCAGCTGAAGAGAAGAAATGTGGAACCAATTGAACTGAAAACTTATCTTTTTTATAAGCCAATGTGGCATTAAAATCCATTAATCCTACAGAGTTGATGTGATTTCCAACATAGAAATAATCCATCCATCCATTAAATTTATGATTGGTTCCGTACCAAGGATTAAATGATTCTAATTTATTGCTAGTAGTATTCATGTCTGTTCCCGACAAATACTCCCCTCCTAAACCAATACTAAAATCTTGGTTTATGGTATAATGTGCATTTAAAGCCAAATTATAAGCGTTTACCTTTGTGTCGGCAATCTTTCCCGTTTGAAAATAAACTGAAGCATCTGCCTTTAATTTGTTCTCACCATAAGTGGCATGTGTTCCAAAAGTTTGGTTGTAATCCACTTGCTGCTCATTATTTACATCTTCAAAAGCATAGCCATTATTTAAGGCTAAAAAGCTTAATCCAACGGCATTTAAATTGGTATGATACCATAGATATTGAAACGATTTATAATTATTCACATTATAATCTATTTCAAAAAGAGATTCGCTTTCTGCGCTAATGGCCAAACCTAAATCCAGTCTGTTGTTTTCGTTAGGTTTAAAAGTGGCTATTAAAGCATCATGACTTCTGGCTTGTTGAGCCCAACCTACATTTCCAAACATACGTTGATCGTCATAAATAATTTCTTGACGTCCAAATTTTAATGAAAACTGTTGGTTTAACAAGATTTCTGCCCAGGCTTCATGAATGGCTGTTCCATTTTTATCCGATATGGCAGATGTTGCTACATCTCCCCACACTCTAACGTTTTGAACACTAAAATATGCATTTAGTTTTTCACTTTTATAACCAAAGTTTAAACGTGTTCTTTGAGATACAAAAACCGCTGGATCTAAAGAGTCGTCGGCTAAAGTTTTGTAACCATGTCTGTATTCAAACCTTGGCCTTAACTCGGCCGAAATTTCAAATTCTTGAGCATAGGTTGCCATGCCAAGTCCTATACATAGGATTGCTAGTGTTTTTTTCATAAAGATATTATTAAGGATTTTTTAGCCTTACAAAAGGCTTTTAAAACTTATATTGACAACAATTTTTATTGTGTTAAGTCTAAGATAGCTGCTATGGTTTCTTTATTATCTACGCCTAAACCTTCTTGTTGGTGCATTAATTCTCCTTCAGCATTAAAAACGCTAATGATATTTGAATGCGAAAAATCTATAGGCGAAATCTCTTTGTATTTTACAGATAGTACATTGGCAAATTCTCTTACACCACTTTCAGTACCTTGTAAAAACGTCCAATGTTCGTCGTCCATAGCATTTTCTATGGCAAAAGCTTTTAACCGTTCTGCCGTGTCTATATTGGGATCTATACTAACTAGTACAAAGTTTAAATCCTGTAATCTTTCTTTAGGGATTTTAGCTTCAATATTTCGCATATCTGCAACAAGTCTAGGGCATGCTGCTTTACATGAAGTATAGATCATAACCATTACTAAGGTTTTTCCTTTTAATTCTTTAAGCTCAATATTTTCACCTTCTTCTGTATTCCATTTGCTGGTAAGGTTAAAAATAGACTCGTCTGAAATCTCTCCACTAGCTTCAGTTTTAGACTTTTGGCTTTCAACTAGTTCCAAGTCCATTTTACACACAGGACAACTTACGTTTGTATCATAAGTTTTATCTCCTTCGCATTGCATAGGGCATTGATAAACAGCTAATTCATTTTCAGAATTTTTAGATTTATCTGAATTACAGGATGTCACTACTATAAGCAACATCATTACTGACACTATTGTTTTTAAATATTTCATTTACATATTTTCTTTAATATCCTGTACACAGCGAAAACCTAGGTTTTTCATAGAATTCTTTGCTTGTAAACTTCCTCTAATGGCATAGCGCATAAAGGCAGCATAATTCATTAAATCGGTTGCATTAATAGAAGCACTGCCACAAAATAAATTGCTATCCTTATCGGTATCTTTTCTAGATTCTCCAGTAATTAAAACTGAGTTAAAATCTAGAGTCCACTCCCAAACCAAACCATGTAAATCGTACACTCCCCAAATGTTTTTCGGGCTTTCCCCAATAATTGGTTCTTTACGTGGTGCTTCGTACCATGCTAAAATTTGCGCGTTATACTCGGGTTTAATTCTTGCATCTTTTGTGGTTTCGTCTGCCATTGCTGCATATTCCCATTCGTCTATAGTTGGTAAACGTTTGTCTTGACATTCGCAATAGGCTTTTGCTGCAAACCAGGATACATTTGTAATTGGACTGTTAGGATTAAAAGAATTGTTCATTTTTAAATCCGATTCCCAATTAGACAAATAGCTTTTGTCTGCAAATAATCCTTTGACATTAGATCGTCTCCATTTAGGATTTTCTCCTAGAAACTTCTGATAGTCTGCAATACTTACTGGATAAACATCCATTTTAAAATCCTTTACGGCAACTACTGTAGAGTCTCGACCGTATAAAGGTAAATAGCGACTTCCTTCTATAAGAACCATGTCTTTAGCTTGCCCAAACATAAAAGTTTGAAACACTAAACACATTAAAAACAAGCTAAAGACTCTGGTTTTCATAATTTATTTCTTTTTTACTTTATTAACCATCTCTGTTGTAACAACTTGCTTATTGTTGCCCCAACTATTATAAACGTAAGTCAATACATTGGCAACCTCTTCAGACGAAATCATCTGTCTGGTCATAACACTATTGTATTTATTTCCATTTACTGTAATCTCACCACTAAGTCCATGTACTACAGCACTAATTGCACGTTCTACATCAGCATTTAAATAATCTGATTTTGCCAACGGAGGAAAGGCATTTGGAATACCTTGACCTTCTCCTTGGTGACAAGCAAAGCAGGTTTGCATATATACTTGCTTACCAAATTTCATTTGTTCTTCAAAAGATTTCGCAGGGATATCCGATTCTACAATTTCATCAACAGTAGGCATGCTTTGTATTCCTGGTCCTTCTGGTAAATAAATACCTTCACGAATTTCTCCAGAATAAATTTTCTTATCCTCTGGGCCTTCAACATTTAATATACCTAAAGCTCCTTTGTTAAACGCTCTAAAAATGGAGTGATCTACTAATACAAGCGATCCTGGTACATCTACACGAAACTCAACAATAACGGCTCCACCAGCAGGTATGAGTGTTGTTTGAATGTTTTCATTAATTAAATCTCCACCTTCTACATGTACTTTATCAAATATTTCACCAATAACATGGAAAGATGATACCAGATTTGGTCCACCGTTACCAACAAAAAGTCTTATAGTTTCTCCAACTTTAGCACTAAGAGCATTATCTCCTGTTAAACCATCAACACTTCCGTTAAACACAACGTAATCTGCATTTTCATCAACTGCTTTTTGCATATCAAAAGGTTGTAATCCTCTTTCACCATTCTTCCCTTTGGTATAAAAATCTCCTTGCATGATGTAGTATTCTTTATCTACTGGCGATAAACCTCCCTCTGGTTCTATCAAAATCAAACCATACATACCATTTGCAATGTGCATTCCAACAGGTGCTGTAGCACAATGGTAAACAAATAGTCCTGGGTGTAACGCTTTAAATGAAAAAGTCTTTTCAAAGCCTGGTGCAACAAAAGAAGACTCTGCTCCACCTCCTGGTCCAGTTACAGCATGTAAATCGATGTTGTGTGGTAATTTATTGTCTGGGTGGTTAGATAGTGTAAACTCTATCTCATCTCCCACTCGCGCTCTAATAAAACTTCCTGGAACAGAACCACCAAATGTCCAGTAATTGTATCTTACGCCACTTGTTAATTCACCCTCTTTTTCAAGGATTTCCATTTTAACAATTAATTTTTTTGCTTTTCTTTTACCAATTGGAGTTGGTACGTGGGGCGGAGAAGTTAATTCTGCAATCATTTCTTGATTTACCGAAATGTCGGCTGTGCTTGCCACTTCCTTTTTGTCGTTAAAACACGCTATAAAAAATACAGGCGCTATTAGTAAGGCAAGGCTTTTTACTAAGGTTCTTTTTGATTTTTGGTTTGATTTCATGAATAAATTTTTTAGTGATTTTTTTTGGTTTTCTATTTTAGATACTATAATTCGGACTAATCTATCCTCTATGTTACAATGCAAATATATAATTCCTATTAAAACAAAAACATGACTTTAGTCAGTAAAATAGTTTTTAAAAATAATATCTTTGAGAGCTAAAACTAAAAAAGAAAACATGAAATTCCCAATCTTTCTGATATTTGTTTTTTTTGCAACATTTATTTCCGCCCAGAACAACCTTCCTACAATTACTTTTAAAGATAGCTCCCAAAAGCAATTTAAAAGAGCCAGCTTTAATTATAATAATGAAAACTATATTATTGGAATAAAAACAAAAACATCGAATAATGATAATTCCAGTTATAATATATCGGAAATTTCTAGTTTTAAAAATGATGGTACAAATTATATAATCAAACAATACAAAAGCAACACCTACCTTTTTGAAGAAGTTATAAAAGGATCTTTATCTGTTTATAAAAGTGGATCGCATTATTTTTTAGAAAATGAAGAACATGGTTTTAGAGAGATTTTAGAGGTTGTAAACAACGGAAAGAAATTGAATAAATTTGACCATGCTACGCTATCTATTTTTGTTAATAAATGTAAGGCAGCACAAGAGCAGACTTACAATAAGAGTGAATCCATCTCATATAGTGTCTTAAAATCCATTGTAGAAGCTTATAATTCTTGTAATTTAAGTGATGATGTTCAATTTGCATCAAACGTTATTGAACTTTCAAATGCACCCAAAGAAGTTATTGAAGTAGGTGTAAGCGTGGGATACAACTTTTTAAATAATTCCTTTGATAACTTATCATCGGGAGTTACTAATAGTTATGGCACACCTGTTATTGGAGCTCAGGTATATTTTAACACAAATATGTTAAAAAAGAATATCGTCTTTGTGCTTTTAGTCGATTACTCTTTTCCTAACGAATTTAAATCCACACAAAATTCGACGATTTTAAAAACAGATTTATCTTATTTAACCACCATGATTGGTGCGCGATACACTTTTAACAACATCAATAAAACATTAACTCCCTACTTAGGTTTTAATGGAGGTATTATAGTTAATAGTATGTCTTCAGTTTCAAATCAGCAAAACTCTCCAGATTCTGAATTATACAATTTTGAATCTACCAATAAACCAACCTGTAGTTTTGGTGCAGGAACTTATGTTCACATTGGAAAACAAAAAATAGATTTTAATCTAACCTATCAACCAGAAGTCAAATTTCTACTTCTAAGCACCAATATTTTACACAAAGATAATAATTACTACAAAAGTTCTGGTTTTCAATTAAAAGCTACTTACGTTTTTTAATTATTAGTCAAAACCCTTAACAAAAAAGACCTATTAAATAAATGGGTTATTTTTGTTAACAAGTTCCGTTTTTTAAACTCACAAATAATTGTATTTTTACAGCTACAAAAAACCAAATCATTAATGGGTAAAATCATAGCAATTGCTAACCAAAAGGGAGGTGTTGGAAAAACGACCACATCAATTAATCTAGCTGCTTCTCTTGGCGTACTTGAAAAAAAAGTGCTTTTAATAGATGCAGATCCACAAGCCAATGCAACTTCTGGTTTAGGTTTGGATCTGGATACTATAGAAATTGGAACCTACCAACTTGTAGAGCATACAATAAAAGCAAGAGAAGCCGTTTTAAAAACAAGCACTCCAAATCTAGATATAATTCCTTCTCATATAGATTTAGTAGCTATAGAAATTGAATTAGTTGACAAAGAGGAACGCGAGTATATGCTTAAAAAAGCCTTGCAGGACATAAAAGACGATTACGATTTTATTTTAATCGATTGTGCACCATCTCTAGGACTTTTAACGTTAAATGCTTTAACAGCTGCCGATTCTGTAATTATTCCTATTCAATGCGAATACTTTGCTTTGGAAGGTTTAGGAAAACTTTTAAACACCATTAAAAGTGTGCAAAAAGTACATAACCAAAACTTGGATATTGAAGGCTTATTACTAACTATGTACGATTCGCGTTTGCGCTTATCCAATCAAGTGGTAGAGGAAGTTCAAAAACATTTTAACGATATGGTGTTTCAAACCATCATTCAAAGAAATGTTAGATTAAGCGAAGCTCCTAGCTATGGCGAAAACATAATAAACTACGATGCTAGTAGTAAAGGCGCAAGTAATTACTTAAGTTTGGCTAAAGAACTTATTATTAAAAACTCCTAAAAATGGCGAAGGCAATAAAAAAACAGGCTTTAGGCAGAGGATTATCGGCTCTTTTAAAAGATCCATCAAACGACATTTCGTCGGTACAAGATAAAAATGCAGATAAAGTTATTGGTAGTATTGTTGAATTAGATATTGATACCATAGATATCAATCCATTTCAACCTAGAACCAATTTCAACGAAGAAACCCTTTTAGAACTTGCCTCATCAATAAGAGAGCTTGGCGTTATTCAACCTATAACCGTTAGAAAATTAGAATTCAATAAATTTCAATTGGTTTCTGGAGAACGACGTTTTAGAGCTTCAAAATTAATAGGACTAACAACGATTCCAGCATACATTCGTATTGCTAACGATCAAGAATCTTTAGAGATGGCCTTGGTTGAGAACATTCAACGTCAAGATTTAGATCCTATAGAAATTGCTCTATCATACCAGAGATTAATAGACGAAATTAATTTAACCCAAGAGCAAATGAGCGACCGTGTAGGAAAAAAACGTTCTACAATTGCCAACTACTTGCGTTTATTAAAACTAGATCCAATTATTCAAACAGGTATGCGCGATGGGTTTATTTCCATGGGCCATGGAAGAGCCATAATAACCATTGAAGACCAAGGCATTCAGTTGGATATTTACGAAAAAATAATAAGTAACAAACTTTCTGTTAGAGATACAGAAGCTTTGGTTAAATCCTACCAAGAAAAAAAATCAGTAAAAGTTCCTGAAAAAGTAGAAATTCCAAATTATATAGAAAATGGAGTTAAAGACTTTTCAGAATACTTTGGACAAAAAATTAACGTTAAGGTTTCTAAGAATGGGAAAGGGAATATATCTATTCCATTTCATTCGGAAGAAGACTTTAATCGCATGTTAAAACTTATTAAGGGTGCCAAATAAACAGGTCATATTAACTGTTTTTTTACTTGCATTTTGTTTATCGACCCTGGCTCAAGAAGACAAAAACGAAGACAAAAAAAAGAACGAAAACAATATTCCAACTGAAGAGTTGGTGGTTGAAGCAGGCGCTATTATTCAAGATCCTATCGATCCTTTGGCTCCAGCTCGAGCTGCTTTTTACTCTGCCGTACTTCCCGGATTAGGTCAAGCTTACAATAAAAAATACTGGAAAATTCCAATTGTTTACGCCGGTTTAGGTGTAGGTCTATATTTTTATATCAACAACAACAACGAATACCATAGATATCGAGATGCTTACAAAAGCCGTTTAGCTGGCTTTGAAGACGACGAGTTTTTTGGAACAGTAACTACCTCCGGACTTCAACAAGCACAAAAAACCTATGGTAGAAACCGAGAAATCTCCATGTTGGTAATTATTGGTATTTATGCATTAAACATTATAGACGCTAACGTAGACGCACATTTATTACAATATAATGTCGATGATAAATTATCGATAACACCACATTATAAAATTAATGAGATGGATAATAAAGGAGATCTAGGACTAACTCTTAATTTTAAGTTTTAATATGAAAATAGCATTACTTGGTTACGGAAAAATGGGAAAAACCATAGAGCAAGTTGCCCTACAACGCGGACATGAAATAGTTATAAAAACAAATGAGGAAGATGGTTACGACCTCAACTCGGCAGATGTTGCTATTGACTTTAGTGTTCCAAAAGCAGCATTTTTTAATATTGCGAAATGTTTAAAATTAGGAGTTCCAGTTATATCGGGAACCACAGGTTGGCTTGAAAATTATGATAGTGCTGTAAAAATTTGTGAGGAGAATAAGGGCGCTTTTATTTATGCTCCAAATTATAGTTTGGGCGTAAACATCTTTTTTGAACTAAATAAAAGCTTAGCAAAAATGATGAGTAAACTAAGCCAATACGACGTCTCCATGGAAGAAGTCCATCATACCGAAAAACTCGATGCTCCAAGCGGAACAGCTATTAGTTTAGCCGAGGGAATAATTAACCTGCATCCAAATTATAATAAATGGCTTTTAAACAAAGATGAAGAAAAGGCCATACCTATTACTGCCAAACGCATTGATACAGTTCCTGGCACACACGAGATAACTTATAAAAGCGACGCAGACAGCATTACCATAACCCATACAGCCAATAACAGAGAAGGCTTTGCTCTTGGAGCCGTAATCGCTGCCGAATGGATCCTGGGCAAAACAGGTGTTTACACCATGAAAGATGTGTTAAATATTGGTTAACACGTATAAAACAAGTAACATTTTTTAGTGATTTTGCACTAATAAAAAAACAAAAGACAAGATTATGACCTTAACACAATTGTTTATTTTCCTTATAGTTATTCAAATAATTCATGGATTAGGAACTTGGAAACTATACATTAAAGCTGGCAGACAAGCTTGGGAAGCATTTGTTCCTGTGTACAATGCTGTTATTTTAATGAAAATAATCAATAGACCTTGGTGGTGGACTATTTTACTTTTCCTGCCAATTGTGAACCTTATTATGTTTCCTGTAGTTTGGGTGGAAACAGCTAGAAGTTTTGGAAAACATGCAACTACAGATACCATTTTAGCTATAGTAAGTCTAGGATTCTACAATTACTATCTTAATTACGGATTGGATTTAGAACATATAAAAGACAGGAGTTTACATCCAAGAACTGCTGCTGGAGATTGGATAAGTTCCATTCTTTTTGCTATTGTTGCGGCTACCATTGTTCACACGTATTTTATTCAACCTTATACCATTCCAACCTCTTCTTTAGAGAAATCATTATTGGTTGGAGACTTTTTATTTGTAAGTAAATTCCATTATGGACCTCGGGTACCAATGACTACTATTGCCGCGCCAATGGTTCATGATACCATTCCTTTTATTAATAAGAAATCCTATTTGTACAACGATCATTTAGAGAAAAAAAATACAGCCTTTATAAATAAATTGTCGTTGCCTTATATACGAATTCCTGGTTTTCAAAACATAAAGCGCAACGATATTGTTGTTTTTAACTGGCCAGTAGATACCATGTTAAACATGCGTTTTACTGATAGAAACCACTACAAACCCATCGATAAGAAAACCAATTATGTAAAACGTGCCGTAGGTATACCAGGAGATTCTCTGGAAGTTCGTAACGGCTTTGTATATATTAATGGCAAACAAAACGAATTGCCAGATAGAGCAAAACTTCAGTTTTCATATAAAATTGAAACCAAAAGTGGGCCCTTCAACAACGATCAGTTAACCAAAAGATATGATATTACCGATTTGCCACAATACAATCAAGATTATTCTTTAAGCTATTTTCCAGGAATAACAGACGAAACCTTGAATCAGTTTAAAGATCATCCAAATGTTGCAAGTGTAGAATCTTTAAAACGTGAAAAAGGAGAGCGCGAATCTAGCGTATTTCCTCACGATCCAAATTACCCATGGAACAACGACTTTTTTGGTCCTCTTTACATTCCAAAAGCTGGAGCAACTATCGATTTGAATTTAAATGTGCTACCATTATATAAACGTGTTATTTCTGAATATGAAAATAATACGCTTAAAATAAAAGGCAATCAAATCTATATTAATGGAGAAGTTGCGAATACCTACACGTTTAAAAATGATTACTACTGGATGATGGGAGATAACCGTCATAACTCCCAAGATGCAAGAACATGGGGGTTTGTACCCTTCGATCACGTAGTAGGAAAACCAGTACTTATCTGGATGAGTTGGGATAGATTTGGAAAACCACGTTGGGAACGTTTCTTTACAACAGTTCATGGAAGTGGAGAACCTGTTTCTTATTTTATTCCATTTCTAATAGTAATTGCTGGATTGTTTGGGTTTAGCCAATGGAGAAAACGTAAAAAAGCAAAATAGTTAGTTGTAAAATCGTAAAGTGGTTTAGTTAAAACAATTTTGTCTACTTAACATTTATAGATCCGTAGCATTTGCGAAGGAGGAACAAACAACCAAACAAATGAACGTCCTTATTCATCCAACCTATTTTCCAAACATAGCGCATGCATCGGCCATGCTTTATGCAAACGAAGTTACGTTTGAAATGGACGATAATTATCAGAAGCAAACCTATAGAAATAGAACTTATATCTATGGAGCCAATGGGAAATTACAGTTGAGTATTCCTATTATTCATACGCAAAAAGAAAGACAAAAATATCGCGATATTAAAATTTATCACGCCGAAAACTGGCAAGACATCCATTGGAAATCTTTAGAAACAGCCTATAGAACTTCACCCTATTTCGAGTTTTATGAAGACGAGCTTCAGCCTTTATTTACAGAAAAAGCAGAGTATCTTTTAGATTTTAACTTAAAATGTTTAGAAACTGTATTAGATTGTTTACAATGGAACCTAAATAGTTCCAAAACTAAAATCTATCAAAAAAAAGTAGAAGACCAATTAGATTATAGGTATTTGGCAAACGCTAGAAAAGAACCCGCTTATAACTTTGACAATTATATGCAAGTGTTTAACAGCAAACATGGTTTTATTCCTAATTTAAGTATTCTGGATTTACTGTTTAATGAAGGTCCAAATGCTCTAAATTACTTGAAAAACCAATACAAACACTTATAATGCTACAGCCTATTTTACATTATGGCATACATTTTTTATTACCATTAGCTGTTGCACTTTTATTTTTCAAAACGCAATGGAAAATAGCATACTTTATCATGATTTGTGGTATGTTGATAGATTTAGACCATCTACTAGCTAACCCCATGTTTGACCCAAATAGATGTAGTATCAATTTTCATCCCTTGCATAGTTATTACGCCATAGGCCTTTATGTATTATTACTACTTTCAAAAAAAACCAGATTAATTGGCTTAGGCTTGGTCATTCATATTGTGGCAGATACTGTAGATTGTATTTTGATGTAGTATTTTAGTTTGAAACAAATTTCAAACCAATAATAGAGGCAATTAAAGTAAACAAAAAGAAAACTCTCCAAAAACTAGCTGGTTCTTTAAATACAAAAATGCCAACAAGCACCGTGCCTACTGCTCCTATTCCCGTCCAAACAGCATAAGCAGTTCCAATAGGTAATTGTTGAGTAACTTTAACTAGTAAATACATGCTAATGGTTAAGCAAATTAAAAAGCCTGCGTACCAAGAAATCATTTCATTTCCTGTGGTTTCCTTCGCCTTGCCAAGACAAGCAGCAAAAGCCACTTCAAATAAACCTGCAATAATTAATAAAATCCAATTCATTTTATAAAAGTTATGGATGAAGCTTAAAGCTTGCTAAAAGTGGATAATGGTCTGAGTACAAATTGTCAAAGGTTTTAAAATCGGTAACTTCAAACTCCTTTTCGGCAAAGATAAAATCGATTCTCACGGGGAAAAATTTAAAATCGTAAGTTCTACCAAAACCATTTCCTCCCATTTTAAATGCATCTTTTAAATTACCTTTAATTTCTTTATAGACATAAGAAAAAGCCGAGTTGTTGAAATCGCCACAAATAATCATTTTATAAGGGCTAGCCGCTTTATGTTTCAAGAAAATTTCAGCTTGGATTTGTTGCATCTTAAAGGTTTCTTCTACACGTTTAAATATCCATTTAGAGTCTTCTTTTGTTAATTTATTGAAATTTGCATCTATTCTATGAGATTGTAAATGCACATTATAAATACGAAGCGTATCTTTTTCTTTAACTATATCTACAAAAATAGCATTGTTAGAAGACTTTGGAAATTCTATTGAACCAGAATTAATTATGGGATATTGTGAAAATATAGCTTGTCCGTACTTTATTTTGTTTCCAGAAAGCTTTTCGTATTTATACTTAAAAAAAGATAAGTCTACGTTTTTGTGTGGATGATATTCCTGCAAACTTAAAACATCGGGAGCCTTGGCTTTTATAAAATCTACTGCTTGTATTTCTATGCCTTTTTCTGGAATCCAGTTGTAAATATTAAATAACCGGACGTTATAATTCATTACAGAAAGATCGCTTTTATCTGGTTCAACATCCGATGAGGTAAACTTATAAAACGACCCCAAGGTAAAATATCCGATAGTTAAAACGACAAACGACAAAATGAGTTGTTTTTTCAACTTTATCAGCCAATAAATAAAGAAAAGGACATTGGTTAATATTAAAAAAGGCACCCCTAAACTTAAAACTGAAAGCAATGCGAAGTTTTTAGGCGGAAAATAGGGAAGTATATAAGATAGTAAAAGCATTGTAGCCACCAAAGCATTAACAACATAGATTAATTTATCGATAAGCTTTAGATTTTTCATATATAAGCTACTATTTACCCACTTTAAATAAAAACTCCTTTTCTTCTTTAGTTAAACTATCGTAACCACTTTTACTTATTTTATCTAAAATAACATCAATCTTTTTCTGTTTGTTCAATTCGTTAAACTCCGATTTGGAGTAGCCTGCAAATTTTTCAGCTTTTTTTCTATGAACTGTTTTTAATGGTGATTTACCAGACTTTTTAAATATGCGCGCTATTCTATCCAATAAACTTTCAAAACCTTTTCCTATATCTGTACCTTTCTTTAATTGCACCGCATAAAAATACCCCAACAAAGAACCTCCAATATGAGCTAGATTACCTCCGGAATTTACTCCAAAAAGCCCCAAAACATCTATAATTACAATGGCAACACCAAGATACCATAGTTTTAAGTTAAACGTGAAAAAACGCACTTCCGTATGTGGCATATATGCACATAAAAAAATAAGTAAAGCGCGAACTCCTGCCGAAGCCCCAACCAAACGGGTTTTCCCTTCAAATAAATCTGGAAGTACATTATAAGCTAATAGAAACAAGAGACCTCCAGATATAATTCCTAAAAAATATACATTTAAACCAATTTTCACGGAAAACAGGTTCATAAACATTTTGCCTATAAAATAAAGCCAAAGCATATTAAACAGAATATGCCAAAAATCGTAATGTGTAAATCCGTAACTAATAATGCCCCATGGTTGCAAAATAGCGTCCAAAAAACCACTTGGCAATTCTAACCAAGATAAACTTGCACTAAAATTAAAAACAACTCGAATAAACAAGCCAATGAAAAAGATAATAAGGTTGACTCCTATTATTTTTTCAAACACATTCAGGTTTTGAAGTTTTTCTTGTATGTCTTTATTTAAAGAGGTCATATTTAGTTCCAACGGTTTTTATTAAATTGTGTTTTTTTCCAATACCACATAATCAAGAAACCTGTTAAAGCACCTCCAACGTGGGCTATGTATGCCGTGTTGCTTGGACTAAAGAATGATTGACCAGTAACAGCCGAAATTAAATCCAAGGCAATTATTCCAGGAATAAAATATTTTGCTTTAATAGGCACAGGCAAAAAGATAAGCATGAGTTTAGACTCTGGATACAACATTCCAAAAGCTACTAAAACACCCATAATAGCGCCAGAAGCTCCCACCATTGTGCTATTAAAAACACCCACAAAGTGTTGTAATTGTTCCTGATTTAAGAATTCGCTCCATCGTCTATCGTACATGCTATAACCAGATTTTAGAGTTTGTAGCGTTTGAGCTTCATCGAAACCGGATTCGTTTAAAATTGACATCCCTGTGTAAAAACGGAAATAATAAAATCCAATCATACAAAGAGCGGCACCCAATCCAGATGAAATATAAAAAAATAAAAATTTCTTAGCTCCAAACTGTTGTTCTACAGCCGTCCCAAACATCCAAAGGGCAAACATGTTGAAAAGAATATGCATAAAACCTCCATGCATAAACATATGTGTAATAATTTGCCAAGGTTGAAAGGCTTCGTTTTTAGGAAAATGCAAAGCAAACCAATCGTAAAATAACGTATTATCTCCAAGAGCCTGACCGCCAATGGCTATGGTTCCTATAAACATAATCACGTTTATAATAATCAAATGTTTTACGGTATCTGTAATTCTATTTAACATAAAATATTTATATAAATTTTCTTTCTAATTCGTCCACACTTAACGTTACGAACGTCGTTTTATTTGTTGGCGACATATTTGGTTCTTTACAACCAAACAAGCTATTCACCAAATGCTCTTGTTCTGGTACGGAAAGCGATTGCCCAGATTTTACAGCTAAACTTTTTGCCATGGACTTTGCCAATAAATCTGTTGGACTAAAATTGCTATCTGGAACTTCATTTTCAATATCGTTGATTAACTGCTCTAAAATAACAGAAACCTCACTTCCGGGAACATGAATAGGTACACCAGAAATTTCAATACTATCTTTTAAAATTTCTGAAAATAAAAATCCTGTGTATTCCAAATCATCTTTTACTTGTTTTAAAATATCTATTTCTTGAGGTGAAAAATGCAGTTTTATAGGAAACAATAACTGTTGGCTCATACTTTGCTTAACCGTCATGTTTTTCAGAAAATCCTCATATAAAACCCGTTGATGTGCCCGATGTTGATCAATAACCAAGATCCCGGATTTAATGGTACTAATTACGTATTTATTCTGAATTTGAAATGTTGATTGTTTAGTTTCAACTTGAGATTGATCTTTAAAAACAGAACTTGTTTGTTCTTCACTTTCAAATTGGAGACTCGTAAAATCTTGTTGGGTTTGGGTTCCTTTAGATTCTAATCCCACATACAAACTATCCCAATTTGAAGGTGTTTGCTTTCTAAATGCGGTAGTTTGCTTTCCAGAAAACTGTCGTTCTTGAAAGGGATTAAAACTTCTGTCCACTTCTATATTTGGCACACTTGGATTTTGAATGTCTTTATAATTATACGGCGTATCTAAATTAGCATCCCTATCAAAGTCTAAAACAGGCGCAATATTAAATTGTCCCAAACTGTGTTTAACCGACGCTCTTAAGATGGCATAAAGCGTATGCTCGTCGTCGAACTTAATTTCTGTTTTAGTGGGATGAATGTTTATATCAATAGTTTGTGGATCTACCGTTAGATTTAAAAAATAACTGGCATGTGTATTATCTTTTAAAAGTCCTTCAAATGCCGAAGTAATGGCATGATTTAAATAAGCGCTTTTTATAAATCTATCGTTTACAAAAAAGAATTGTTCGCCTCTGGTTTTCTTAGCATATTCTGGTTTTCCAACAAAACCTGAAATTTTAACCACTTCGGTTTCTTCGTTTACAGGAACTAGTTTCTCATTGGTCTTTGTTCCAAAAATATTAACAATACGTTGTCTATAATTACTTTCTGGAAGATTAAAAATCTCACTTCCATTGTGGTACATAACAAATTGAATGCTTGGATGCGCTAAGGCTACTCTGTGAAATTCGTCAATAATATGGCGCGTTTCTACTTGATTCGATTTCAAGAAATTTCGTCTGGCCGGAATATTAAAAAATAAATTTTTAACTGATATAGAAGTTCCTTTTGGCGTTACCACAACTTCTTGAGAAATCACGTCGCTTCCTTCAATAATTAATTGGATGCCAACTTCATCTTCTTCTTGTTTAGATTTTAATTCTACATGGGCAATAGCAGCAATACTTGCTAAAGCTTCCCCTCGAAAACCTTTGGTATGTATTTGAAATAAGTCTTCTGCAGAACGTATTTTAGAAGTAGCATGACGCGAAAAACTTAATCTAGCATCGGTAACGCTCATTCCAGAGCCATTATCGATTACCTGAACCAAGGTTTTTCCAGCATCCTTAATTAAAAGTTTTATAATACTTGACTTGGCATCTATGGCATTTTCCATAAGTTCTTTAACTACGGAAGCCGGTCGTTGAACAACTTCTCCTGCCGCAATCTGATTCGCTACATGATCTGGTAATAACTGAATAATATCTGACATGAGCCTTTTTAAAAGAAAATGGATAAATCGAATTCAATAATAAAGAGGAAGATTAAAATTAATATTCCAATAATTATTAAAACACGTTTATTTGCGGTATGATTCTGATTGTGTTTATAATCGTTAAGTGCTGAAACTAGCTTGTTTTTTAGTCCTTTATTACTTCCAACAGTACTTCTAAAGTCGTCGAATGGGTGTTTTATTTCAAATGGGCTGCCTTCACCTTTATAGAATCTAGGTGTGTAGCTGTATTTTTTATTTTTTCTCGTTTTAAAAATCCCCATAATATCTTCTATTCATATCCGCTTAAATAATACCAAAGCACTAAAATAGCTATCAAAAACAAGACCATATACCATGGAGAGGTTAAAATGCTACTCTTTCGCTTTCTACCTTGCTTTAATTCGTGCCATTTTGACTGAATATGCTCCTCCCTATTTTCATCAATTTCAATTGAATGCTTAGGTTTGATATTAAATTGTCTGTGTTTCTTGAATAATGCCAAAATCGCTATCCTTTGATATCTTTCAAAAATACTCAAAAAACATAGAAAAACAGGCTTTGAAGTGCCAAAAATTGTTAACATTATAAGCTATCATCTAGCTTTAACTATTTCCTCAAAATAAGATTATTGGAATTTGGAGTTTGAAATTTGCCGATGGAACCTACCCAACTTCATCAGTCAAGCACGCGTTCAGTCGGGAAAATTGTTTATTTACTACTTATTCAAGGCCGCCATTTTTATGGCAGCAATAGCAGCTTCAGTTCCTTTGTTACCATGTTTTCCGCCAGAACGATCAATAGCTTGTTGTAAATTATTATCTGTTAAAACACAGAAAATAACTGGAACATCATACAGTATATTTAAGTCCTTAATGCCTTGTGAAACTGCTTCACATACAAAATCGAAATGTTTTGTTTCGCCTTGAATAACACTTCCTATGGCAATAACAGCGTCTACACCTTGTTCTTGCATTTTTTTAGAGCCAAAAATAAGCTCGTAACTACCAGGAACATTCCATCGTAAAATATTTTCTGGTAAAACCTTGTTGTCTATTAAAGCGCTATGTGCGCCTTCAAACAAACCTTCTGTAATCTTGTCGTTCCATTCTGAAACAACAATCCCAAACCGAAAATTCTTCACGCTTGGGATTGTAGCTTTATCGTATTCCGATAAATTTTTATTTTCTGTTGCCATGTGTTTTTCCGAGAAATCGGGGAAATTATTTGTTTGACAAGGCTTGCGCTTTACCTATAAATACATCAATATTTTCTGCTTCGGTAGAAGATGCATAGTTTTCCTTAATATCTGTAAAATAAGTAAGTGCTTTATCAGCCTTTCCTAAATCCATAGCTATAATTCCAGCTTTATACAAGTATAATGGAGTTGTAAAACTATTGGTTCTTAATTTAGCAGCTTGTGTATAATAATCCAACGCATCTTCTGGTTGATTTAATTGTACAAACGCATCGCCAATACTTCCCTTCGCCACTGGAGCCAAGATTAAGTCTTTACTAGAAAAATCGCTTAAGTAAGTGACAGCATTTTTGTAGTCCTTCAAGTTTAAATAAGCCATTCCAGCATAATAATTAGCTAAATTAGCTGCAGGAGTTCCACTGTACTCCGAAGTAATATCAAGCATTCCCAACTTTCCTTCACCACCATTTAAGGCTAAAGTATAAAGCGAGTCTTTTTGTGTGCCAGTAACAGCTTGACTAAAATATTTTTGAGCTTGGAACATTTCGTTCATAGCTTCATTTTGTTTTGGTTTTGCCACAAATTCGTTAAAGCCTAAATAGCCTAACACCACAGCAGCAACCAAACCAATGATTACAAAAATGTATTTTTGGTTTGTAATTACCCAATCTTCTGCTTTAGAAGCAGTCTCATCTAAGGTGTTAAAAACTTCAGCAGTTGTTGAATTATCAACAATCTCATGCTCTTTCTCTTCTTTCGTAGCTGGTTTGTAACCTCTTTTCTTGTAAGTCGCCATATTTTTTTAATTAATGCGTGGCAAAAATATGATTTTTCTTCATATTTAAAAGCCTATTATTTGTTATTTTTCAATAATTTGCGCAACATATACATTTAATAATTTAAAACTGTATTTAAGCCGCTTTTTTATGATTTTAAAATCACTTTCATTACTCAATTATAAAAATTTTGAAAGTCAATCTTTTGAGTTCAATCACAAGATCAATTGTTTTGTTGGAAACAATGGTGTCGGAAAAACCAATATTCTGGATGCCATTTATCATTTGTCCTTTGGAAAAAGTTATTTCAATCCCATTTCTTCACAAAACATCAAACATAATGAAAGTTTTTTTGTGATTAATGGCGATTATGAAAAAGCTGATAAAACCGAA
The DNA here is from genome assembly GCF_035306705.1 of Xanthomarina sp. GTDB lineage: Bacteria > Bacteroidota > Bacteroidia > Flavobacteriales > Flavobacteriaceae > Xanthomarina. The sequence continues at coordinate 10,557 of NZ_DATGNO010000084.1, read as the reverse complement.
AAAATTGTAGTCAGCCTAAAAAAAGGCCAGAAAAAGATTATTAAACGCAATGGGAAAAATTACGATAGATTTAGCGATCATATCGGATTTTTACCTCTTGTTATTATTTCGCCAGCAGACCGAGATTTAATTATCGAAGGCAGTACTACTAGAAGGAAATTTATAGATAGTGTGATTTCGCAAAGCGATAAACTCTATCTAGACACGTTAATAAATTACAATAAGATTCTTGTTCAAAGAAATTCACTGTTAAAATATTTCGCTTTAAATAACACTTTTAATGCCGATACTTTAGATATTTACAACAAACAATTGGACAATTATGGACATGTTATTTTTGAAAAAAGACGGGCCTTTTTAGAGACTTTTATTCCAATTTTTAAAGAACGATACAAAGCCATAAGCAATGGAAATGAGGATGTTAACTTAATTTACACCAGCGATTTGCTAAACGGACAATTAGAGACTCTTTTAAGGGAATCCATCAATAAAGACAAGGCTTTGCACTATACAAGTGTTGGAACCCATAAAGACGATTTAGTTTTTGAAATCGAACAGCATCCCATCAAGAAATTTGGAAGTCAGGGGCAACAAAAATCCTTTTTAATTGCTTTAAAACTGGCTCAATTCGACTTTATAAAAGCTCAAAGTGGTGAAAATCCTATTTTGTTACTTGATGATATTTTTGATAAATTAGATGAAAATCGGGTGTCGCAAATAATAAAATTAGTGGATGATGAAAATTTTGGTCAGTTGTTTATTAGCGATACACATGCAGATAGAACAGAAAAAGCCATAAAACAAGTACATCAGTCTTATGAGATTTTTAAACTTTAAGCTAAAAGAATAGAAAAGAGAAACAAGACTAAAAAATAATCTAAACTATTTTCTTAATCCTTGAATCTTACACTCAAAACCATAAAAACAAATACCATGAATTCAAAATACCTCATCTTAATTCTAAGCATGCTCGTTTTGAGTAGCTGCTCTAAAAATCCAGAAACTTATATTGAACATCTTGAAGGTTATTGGGAAATTGAAGAAGTAACTTTACCCGACGGTACCAAGAAAAAATACACCTATAACGATACGGTAGATTATATTAACATTTCAGATAGTTTGGTTGGTTTCAGAATTAAATTAAAACCTGGTTTCGATGGTACTTATGAAACCTCTCACGACACGGAGCAATTTACCATTAAGATTGAAAACGACAGTTTAAACTTATATTACGAAACCCCTTACGACACTTGGAAAGAAACCGTTTTGTTAGCAACTAATGAGCAACTTAAAGTTACTAATAAGAATAAAGCGGTATTTTTATATAAGAAATTTACACCTATAAATGTTACTAAATAAAATTCTCATAAAACATGGCAAAACGAAACAACGAACATATTAGCATAGGAGATGCCTTAAAAGAATTTGTTGAAACCAACAAGCTTGAATACGGTTTGGATGTAGTTAAGGTACAGGAAACATGGAGAGATATGATGGGGAATGGTGTAAATAATTACACAACAGACATCCAACTAAAAAACAACACCCTCTTTGTGCAATTAAGTTCCAGTGTTTTAAGAGAAGAGCTTAGTTATGGTAAAGACAAAATAATCAACATGCTCAATGAATCTCTTGGAAAAGACATTATTAAGAAATTAGTCCTGCGATAAAATTAGTAATAACCAAGGTTTATACAACACACAAGCCCAACCTTCAATTCGTTTCTGTACCTAAGAGCATTTTGAACCACATAAAATGAAAAGCCTTGTAATATCTAAATTACAAGGCTTTTTAAATGTATTTAACTCTGTTTTACTGTTTAATTAGCTTAATAACCTGAGTTGCATTTTTAGTGTGCACATTCATAAAATAGATTCCAGACATAACCTGTGTAAGGTCTATAACTTGAAGATTTTCACTATTAGAGAGATCGATTGTTTTAATTATCCTTCCATTAATATCAAAAATATCAGCTTTTAGTAAGTCTATATTATTGGTGTTTTTAAGGGTAAACTTTCCGTTTGATGGATTTGGAAATATTTTAATGTTATTCTTCAAACTTTCAAATTCTGAAACTGAAAGAAACATATCGCAATTGTAAATAGAAATATCATCTACATACCAACCTTCTCTACCGTTACATCCATCTGTTCCAAGCTCCCATCTCAGTTGGATTGTTGAATTTGCCACCACTCCTATAGACGACAAATCTATATAACTTCTTCCCCAGCTTCCAGAAGTTGAACCTTCGTCAGAACCTGTAAAAGCCATTTGTCCTTGCATGGGGTTATCGCTTCCATCAATGCTTAAGAAGGTATTATACGGATTTGCTGTAAAAGCGCTTGCTGGCAAAAACATCCATGCATTCCCATCCAAACTGTATTTAATATTACCACCATCCCAAGTACGTTCAGTAGAAACATAGTGAACAAAGGTCATCTCGAAAGTTCCTGTTAATTGGTTTGGAATCGTTATAACAGGGCTTTCTAATCTAATAATACCATTTTGAAGTGACGTATAACAATCTCCATTAATAGGATCTATTGCAAAAATAGCGTGCCCCGCTCTATCATTTGGTAAACCAGAAGCAACTATCCAATCTCTTTCTTCCCAAGTTGCAGGATCCGTTGGGATTTGCGAAACATTCCAACCCGACATTCCAGACTCCCAATCTTCAAAAAATATAGGAGCATTTAAAGCAGAATTACATGGATCTACAGTAGCGGACAAAAGTGGCTGATATCCACAATTATTCTCCGTACGCAACTCCACAGCCAATAAGGTGTTTACCAATTGGTTGTAATCTGATGTTGTAATTATTTCACCCGAGAGTCCAATTGGCGCAGAAGTACTTAAACCTTCTAAATTAATCCCTAATAAATCCGAACATGAAGCTTCTAAAGCATCTGCCAATGAATAAAAATCGCTTGTTGCAGTTAAGTAGCTACTTTGAGCTCTCCAAAAAATATGTGCAGCTTTAGTAAAGCCGATCCCTGAAATAGTTTGACCGTTATACGTCCCACCATCCACTAAAAGTGCATAGGCATGGTTAGGAATTCCCGAATTAGAGTGAACTCCTCCGCCATCTCCAGTGCCACAATAATATTGACCATCGGTTACTTTTCCAGGATCGCCATTACAATTTGGATTCCACATATCTCTAATAGCACCACCAAAAGCGGTAGCATCCTCTCCCATTCGCCATCTATCCGAACTGTAACATCCAGTTCTAAGTGAGAAGTCTTCATCTTCATCTTCATAATTATTTAATAAATCCACCGTTTCTCCCCAGATATCAGAAAAGGATTCGTTCATGGCGCCAGATTCGTAGGCATAAATTAAGCCACTTGTATATTCTGTATAGGCGTGGCCCCATTCGTGGGCAATCACATCATCAGAAGCTGTTCCATTACAATAATTTGCCGTAACACCATTCCAGTTGGCATTAGGACAAGAAATATTTGGGTTATTATTTATCGTTCGCATTTGTGCATCTGCACCATCGTAAGACACATAACCAAAAGCATTATTAAAAAAATTATACACATGTCCAGATGCCATAACTTCGTTTTGTTGCCAGATATTTAAAGGTCCTGGAAAAGCATCACCTTCCTGCCAAACAATATTTGAGGTATTGTTTTCGTAGACAATCCTATCTATTGCATGAGCCATTCCTGTAAATTGCTCTGTAATTTCACCTGAATGTGCATTTATAAAAACGTACTCCCGAACATCTGCATCGTTTCTAACTTCCACTTTATAAACCAAAGAAGTAGCACCAAAAGCATTATTAACTAATCCTTTTTGAAATAAATACAAGGTGGTTTCAAAAGCGAATAATGAAATTCCAGAATAATTAATATCTTGTTTATTTACAATATCAATAGCGGTAGCATTTGCTTGTGAAGCACTAATGGAAGGCTCTGTACTGTTTTTGATGTTAGGAATATAGTTTCCATTAATAGCAGTCAATTGGTTATTCGTGTTAAAATGAAAGCGTAATTGCCCATCGAAAACCGGTATATTATTTTTATGTTGAGTTAAAGTAATCTGCTTAAAAGCATAATTATCCGTTTTAACAGTTCCAAATTTAAATGTGCTTTCTACTGTTTGAAAAGGAAACAATTCTTTATTACTTTCCAAAAAGAAAATAACTTTAGCTTGAAGGCTTGAGCCTTGCAATTCCAAAGGTTTGTTTCTTGGAAATTTAACAAATTCGGCAACTCCATTGGTATTTACAGTAATTGAAGCTTGGGTTTGCGCTTCAAGTTTCTTAATAGCTTTTTGCATATTTTGCGCAAAAGCCATAGAGCCAACTAACACAAAACCAACCAAAAGCATGGTTGTTTTTTTCATGGGATTTTTTTTTAGATGGGCGAATGTAAAATAAAAAAATAAAAAAAAGCCTGAAAAATAAATTTTTCAGGCTTAATCTGTAACTTATGTTAAGTTTGTTTTATTTAAAACATCTCTCTTCCAGAAAAATGAAAAGCGCTTTCAATAGCGGCGTTTTCATCACTATCACTTCCGTGAGCAGCGTTTTCTCCAATAGAAGCAGCGTATAATTTTCTTATGGTACCTTCAGCTGCATCTGCAGGATTAGTAGCACCAATTAAAGTTCTAAAATCTTCAACAGCATTGTCTTTTTCTAAAATTGCAGCTACAATTGGACCACGAGTCATGTATTCTATCAATTCTCCAAAGAAAGGTCTTTCGTTGTGGATTGCATAAAATGCTTCAGCATCAGCTTTTGTCATTTGTGTTAATTTCATTGCTACGATTCTAAAACCTGAAGCATTGATTTTCTCTAAAATTGCGCCAATGTGCCCTTTTTCAACTGCATCTGGCTTAAGCATTGTAAATGTTCTGTTAGTTGCCATTTTATTTTTTTTTAATGTGGCTGCAAAAGTAATGCTTTTCTATAAAAAAACCTTAAAATCTCATATTAAATAATTGTATCTTTGTTTCCTATGAAAAAAGACGATATCATCAAGATAAACCAGCTGTTAAAAACACCTAAACAAATAGTTATTGTTCCTCATAAAAACCCAGATGGAGACGCTATTGGTTCTACTTTAGGCTTGTATTTATATCTTTTAAAGCATAAGCAAAACGTAACGGTTATTGCTCCTAACGATTATCCAGATTTTTTAAAATGGATGCCTGGAGAGTCTAAAATTCTAAAATATGAATTTCAAAAAGAAGTAAGTGATATCTTAATTTCACAAGCAGAAGTGATTTTTACTTTAGATTTTAATGCGCTAAACAGAACAGGAGACATGGAAGAAGCTTTAACCTCGAGTAAAGCTTTAAAAATCATGATAGACCATCATCAACAACCAGACAATTATGCTACTTATATGTACTCGGATGTTAGCATGAGTTCCACTTGTGAAATGGTTTACAATTTCATTGAAATGCTTGGAGACAAAAACCTCATAGACCAAGACATAGCAAGTTGTTTATATGCAGGAATTTTAACGGATACAGGTTCGTTTAGATTTCCTTCAACCACGAGCAAAACCCATCAAATTGCTGGAAATTTAATAAAAAAAGGAGCTAATCACTCAGAAATTTACAATCAGATTTTCGATAATAATAGTTATGAACGCATGCAGCTTCTAGGTTGTGCTTTAAGCAACTTAAAAATCTTGCCAGAATATAGAACTGCTTACATAACATTATCTCAAGAGGAACTGAACCAATTCAACTATAAAAAAGGTGACACAGAAGGCTTTGTTAACTATGCCCTTTCCTTAAACAACATCATTTTTGCTGCTATTTTTATTGAAGATTCACAAAATAACATTGTAAAAATTTCGTTACGTTCTAAAGGAAATTTCTCTGTTAACGAGTTTTCTAGAACCCATTTTGAAGGTGGAGGTCACACAAATGCCGCAGGTGGAAAAAGCAATTTAAATTTAAAATCTACAGTTGAAAATTTTATTAGTATCTTGTCCCGCTATAAAAATGCCCTAAACAATGAGTAGAATTCTTACCATATTAATAGGCACCCTGCTTCTGGTAGCTTGCAAATCGCCCGAAGCCAGACGACCAGTTTCGTCAAAATCCGGATCGTTTATCGACGAATCTGTTGAAAGGAACATTAAATTAAAAGAGCGGGAAGAAGCCTATATTAAAAAAATTATGTCCGAAAACCCTGAGCAAAACTACATCGCTTCAGAAAATGGATTTTGGTATTACTACAATGTAAAACAAGCAGACAGCTTGATATCTCCAGATTTTGGTGATATTGTCAACTTCAATTACAATATAAAAACCTTAAACAACGAACTTATCTACTCCCAAGAAGATCTTAAAAACCAAACCTACGTTATGGATAAGCAAGAACTTTTTTCGGGTTTAAGGGAGGGCTTAAAACTTATGAAAACAGGAGAAACCGTCACTTTCATGTTTCCTTCACAAAAAGCTTATGGGTATTATGGAGACGAAAATAGAATTGGCATCAATGTGCCCTTACTATGCGAAGTTTCTGTAAATTCAATTATTGACAAATAATTTCAATTATATTTTTAATAAAACACTATTTTTACAACCGAAAAACTTTTTACAAATGAACATTTTAAAACATACTATGAAAATTTTATTTCTTGCGCTTTTAGTAAGTTTCACATCTTGCGAACAGCAAAAATATCCTGATTTAGAAGACGGATTATACGCTGAATTTGTTACCAACAAAGGTATTATGGTAGCTAAATTACATTACAAAGAAGTTCCTGTTACTGTAGCTAATTTTGTAGCTTTAGTTGAAGGAACCCATCCTAACCTTCCAGATTCTTTAAAAGGGAAAAGATATTACGATGGAACGACCTTCCATAGAGTTATTGATCAATTTATGATTCAAGGTGGTGATCCAACAGGAACAGGCGCTGGAAGTCCTGGGTATAAGTTCTTAGATGAATTTCACCCAAGTTTAAAACACGACAAACCTGGTATTTTATCTATGGCCAATGCTGGTCCTGCTACTAATGGAAGTCAATTTTTTATTACCGAAATCCCTACGCCTAACCTAGACAACAAACACGCTGTTTTTGGAGAGTTGGTAATTGGATTGGATGTTCAAGACAGTATTTCTAATGTAGAAGTTAACAGATCTGACAACAAACCGGTTGATCCAGTAATTATAGAAACTATCAACATTATTAGAAAAGGAAAAGATGCTGAAGCTTTTGATGCTGCCAAAGTTTATACGGAAGACCTTTCTAAAGTTGAAGAAAGACAAAACCAATTAAAAGAGGAAGAAAACCAAAAAATTAAGGAAAGTGCTAAAGTAGCTGCTGAATCTTTTTTAACCAAAAATGCCGATTTAACTGGAACAGTTAAGAAATTGGATACTGGAGTTGTTATGATTTTCACAAAGGAAGATGCTGCTGCAGTAAAACCTAATTCTACCCAGAGAGTTCTTGTGGATTATGCTGGATTTTTTGAGGATGGACGTTTATTTGATACTTCATGGGCTGATGTAGCAAAAGAAAACAACCAATACAACGAGCAACGTGATACACAAGGAGGTTACAAACCGTTTCCTATGATTTATAACGAAACAGCTAGTCTTGTTCCTGGTTTTAGAGAAGCTATGCTTAATATGAATGTTGGAGATAAAGCACGTGTGTTTATTCCAAGTTACTTAGGATATGGAGCAAATGGAATGGGTCCAATTCCTCCAAACACCAATCTGGTTTTTGTATTGGAAATTGTTGGAATAGCTGAATAATATTTTATAAGCTGTAAGCTTATAAACCATAAGTAATAAGCCACAAACCCACAAATAAAAATACATTTGTGGGTTTGTGGTTTTTTTGTGGATAGAGTTTTGAAATAATTATTATAAGTTTTATTATAAAATGAAAAGCCACAAATACTCGAATAATTAGGCACTCGTCCATTCAGCGCTGAACTCCTAAAATCTCAATCGAGATTGATTCTCTGAAAACACCGACTGGACATCAAAAAATAAAAAAGCCACAAATACAAGAACATTCGTGCAATCGTGGCTAAATTCTTAAAAGGAAATCTACCTTTATTTCTTAGGAATCTGTTTCAAAATCTCTAAAACAAACTTCCAATATTTTTGAGCTGAAGATATTTGAGCTCTTTCATCTGGAGAATGTGCTCCTTTAATGTTAGGACCAAAACTAATCATGTCCATGTCTGGATAATTCTGTCCTAAAATACCACATTCCAATCCTGCATGGCAAGCAGCAACATGTGCTTTATGTCCATTCATTTTTTCGTATAAATTATCCAAGACTTTTAAAATAGCTGAATCCATATTTGGTTTCCATCCTGGGTAATCTCCTGAAAACTCCACTTCGCATCCGGTTAATTCAAAAGTTGCACGAAGCATGTTGGCTAAATCCCATTTAGAACTTTCTACCGATGAGCGTGTTAAACAACCTATTGTAATTTCGCCATCTTTTACAATTACTCTAGCAATGTTGTTAGATGTTTCTACCAAATTCGGGATATCTGCACTCATTCTATATACCCCATTTAATGCGGCATACAACGCTCTAGTTAAACCTTCCTGAACACCTAAATCCATAATGTTTTTAGGAGTTTCTATTTTAGTTACCACAATGTCCAAATCGGGCTCCATGGTTTTTAGCTCAGTTTTTATCTCATTGGCATAGTCGGCCATTTCCGCTTCAAAAGCTTCTTCGTGCACCGCATCTATAGCAACAATGGCCTTACTTTCTCTTGGAATAGCATTTCTTAAACTACCTCCATCAATTTCAGAAATACGCAAGCCAAAATTCTCAAAACCATCAAATAACAAACGGTTCATTATTTTATTGGCATTACCTAAACCTTCGTGAATTTGCATCCCTGAATGTCCTCCCTGCAATCCTTGTACTACAATAGAAAAGCCTGTTTTAAATTCAGGAGTTTCTTCTTCGGTATAAGTTCTAGTTGCTGTTACATCAATACCTCCAGCACAACCTACACCAATCTCATCATCTTCTTCCGTATCTAAATTCAAAAGAATTTCGCCTTCAAGCAAACCTCCTTTTAAACCCATGGCACCTGTCATTCCTGTTTCTTCATCTATAGTAAACAAAGCCTCAATAGCTGGATGAGGAATAGTGGTGCTTTCTAAAATGGCCATAATAGTTGCCACTCCTAAACCATTATCGGCCCCTAAAGTTGTTCCTTTTGCACGAACCCAATCTCCATCTACATACATGTCGATTCCTTGGGTAGCAAAATCGAAATTAGTGTCAGAATTTTTTTGGTGAACCATATCTAAATGCGACTGCATAACAATAGTTACACGATCTTCCATTCCCGATGTTGCAGGTTTTTTGATAATTACGTTTCCAACCTCATCTTCAATAGTTTCAAGGTTTAATTTTTTACCAAAATCTTTCATAAAGGCAATAACCTGCTCTTCTTTTTTTGAAGCTCTTGGCACAGCATTTAAGTCGGCAAATTTATTCCAAAGTTCTTTTGGCTCTAGGTTTCTAATTTCTGAATTCATCTAATTGTTTTTTGAAAACGCAAAGATACAAATACCTTGCAGGTTTTTAAAGCCTACAGGGAAGAATTACAAACATTTGATTATTTTTGAAGGATGCTTAAAAACCCAAAACCATACATAGCCTTTTCCATAGTTCCATTATTTCTAATAGTGAAACTCTTAAAGCAATTCCCTGAAGTTGTTGAAACCTACTACAGCCTTGGCATTTATCCGTTTTTTTCCAGATTGTTTCGTTATACCTTAGGATGGATTCCATTTTCGTTTGGAGATCTGTTGTATGGAATTGCTATAATATACATACTAAGATGGCTAATTTTAAACAGAAGACGCATTATAAAAGACACCAAGCATTGGTTAATGGATGTTTTTGCAGCCATTTCAATTATTTATTTTGCCTTCCATTTGTTTTGGGCCATGAACTACCACAGACTGCCTTTACATGAAAGTTTACATTTAGAAGCAGATTATTCCACGGAACAATTAATGTTGGTGACTGAAAATTTGATAGAAAAATCGAATGCACTGCATTCCGAATTGGCTAAAAACGATTCCATTAAAATAGATATACCATTTACCAAGAACGAGATTATATCTTTAATTCCAATTGGTTTTAAAGCTTTAGAACAAGAATTTCCACATTTAAAATACCATCCAAAAAGCATTAAAAAATCGTTATTTAGCTTACCATTAACCTTTATGGGTTTTAGTGGTTATTTAAATCCTTTAACCAACGAAGCTCAAATTAATAGTTTGATTGTCCCTTATAGATTTCCTGTGGTTGGATCGCATGAAGTGGCACATCAATTAGGTTATGCCAAAGAAAATGAAGCTAATTTTATAGGTGGATTAGCAGCCATTAATCACCCAAACATTTATTTTAATTATAGTGGATACACATTTTTATTGAAACACTGTTTGATAGAAATTTACAAACGGGATAGCGAACTATATTTCGAAACTTTAAAAACCATAAATAAAGGGATTTTAAAAAACTATCAGGAAACCCAAGATTTCTGGGACAGTTATAAAAATCCGGCTGAACCTCTTTTTAAAAG
>NZ_DATGNO010000083.1:0-55694 GCF_035306705.1 Xanthomarina sp. | reverse complement strand
TGAAGCCTCACCAGCAAACACGGTAATTGAATTTAATAACTCCATGAGAAACAGTTCTTATGATAACTCTCTTTTTTATCGCAGCACAGAAAGAAATTATACAACCGCTGAAAAACATCGGATTTGGTTAGATCTGGTTTCTGAAACCCTAGGTGTGAATAGAATTCTAGTTGGTTATGTGGATGGAGCTACCATGGAAAGAGATCGTATGTACGATGCTAGAACCTCTGTGAAATCTTCCCAATTATTATATTCTTTAATTGGAGAGGAACCATTTATTATTCAAGGTAGAAGTTTGCCATTTGTCGATACAGATGCCGTGCCATTAGGAGTAAATATTGTTTCGCAAGGAACTTATAATTTTGCCATTGCCTATATAGATGGATTGTTCGAAACTGAAAATCAAATCATTTATATAAAAGATAATTTATTAGGGTTGGTTCATAATTTAAATGAGACGCCTTACTCTTTTACTTCAGACATTGGTGAATTCAACAACCGTTTTGAATTGGTGTTTAAAGACTCCTTCTTATCTATAGATGACAACGAAATTTCAGCCAACCAAGTATCTATTATTGAACATACCAATGGAGACGTACAATTTACGGTACCTAATAATCAGGAGATAAAATCTGTTGAGATTATCGATTTATTAGGTCGCACTATTTATAAGCTGAAAGGAAACAGTTCTTCAGAAACTTATGATTTATCTAATTTAAGTCAGGCTACTTATATTGCTAAGATTACCTTAGCTAATGGGTATGTTGTTAGCAAGAAGGCTGTGAAGCGAAAATAAATAGCCCATCCAACCCTCCCTAAGGGGAGGACTTTTTGTGAACGTGATATTTATTGTTAGTTAAGGGTGACTTGTGAGCTACCGATTATATGAAATTGAAATTGAAGTTGAAATTGAAGTTGAAGTTGAAGTTGAAGTTGAAATCGAAGTGGGCTGCCTTAATACAAACTTTATACTACGAACTACCAGCTATGTGAAGTTGAAGTTGAAATTGAAATCGAAGTGGGGTGCATTAATACAAACTGTAAGATACGAACTACCAGCTATATGAAGTTGAAATTGAATTTGAAGTTGAAATCGACGGGACGGCCTTAATACAAACTTTATACTACGAACTACCAGCTAAATGAAGTTGAAGTTGAAGTTGAAGTTGAAATTGAAATCGACGGGACGGCATTAATACAAACTGTAAGCTACGAACTACCAGCTATATGAAGTTGAAATCGAAGTTGAAGTTGAAATCGAAAAGGAAATCGATGGCATTGATACACTGTAAACTACTAACCAATGACTACCAACCAACTACAAACTATACATCAAGGACAGAATGAAGTTTCTGCCTGGGGAGGCGATTCCTGAGGAATAGGTTTTATAGCGTTGGTCTGTGATGTTTTCTAAACTGGCCGTGATGGTCGCTGCTTTTGTAATTTGATATTGGGTTCTAAGATTTAACGTGAACCAGGATGGGGCGTATGGATTTCCATTAGCGTCCAAGGCATACATATAGTCTTTTTCCTGTTCGGAAGGTGCCATTTGATAAAAGGACAATTCGCTGTTGTATTCCGCAAAGGCATCTACCAAAAACTTATCCTTTTGCCAAATAAAATGGGTGTTTCCAAAATTAGGAGATACGTGTCTTACTGGAATTTCCTTACCATTATCTTCTTCTTTTCCTCCTGTAACATTGTATTGGGAGGTTACTTTAAAGTGTTTTGACAAATTGATGCGCACGCCAGCTTCAAACCCATAAACCCGAGCTTCGGACGCATTTTGAACCGCTTGTACATGGCTTAATTCGCCATCGTACATAATTTCGGTTTCGCCATTTAAGCTGTAGTCTTTTCTAACCAAGGCCTGATCTAGAAAGGTGTAATAAGTGGCTAGATTGACAATTACCACCGCATCGAAATTTAAGGTCAAGCCCAACTCGCCTCCATAGGCATATTCGGCTTTTAAATCTGGATTTGGTACCACAACAGAACCTGGTTCGGAATCGAAAACCTTCCCGATATCGTCTATATTTGGTGCTCTAAAAGCTGTTGAGAGATTAAACTTCCATTGCATGATGTCGTTTGGCAACCAACTAATTCCCGCCGAACCTGTTAGAGCTCCAAAATTTAAATCGGTTTCATTAAATGGCAAATCCAGATATTGGTTGTTTTCAGTAAAATCGGCATGCATTAAAATCTGATTGTAACGCAACCCCGATTGAAAGATAAATTGATCGCTTGGCTTAAACTTTACGCTGGTATAGGCTGCTATGGACTGCCAATTGGAGCCATTTGGATATCTAGAAACGGTGGGTTCGGTTTCATTGGTTACTATGTTTCGGATGTCGCCCGTAGATTTCACCTTATTATACACATATTCTACCCCATAAAACACTTCCGTTTTTGGGGAGAGGGATTTTTCGAAATCGGCGTTAAAAGAATAGGCATCCACTGCTTCCTCGCGAATGTCCTTGCTGGTTTTTTGATAGTTTCTATCGTTTCTACTTTCCTTGAAATTTTGATAGGCCAAGGTGGTTTGGATTTTATCGTAGAGATTGGAGCTGCTGCTTACTTTCGTCATTTGCAGATTTCCCATAAACCATTGTTGTGGGCCATAATACCATTCGGCAGAACGCAAATTAGCGCCTTTGTATCTGATTAGTCTGTCGTATCTTGAGTAATCGGAGGTGGTTGTGTAGATTAAACCCAAGTCGAAATTCAAATTCTCTCGAGGTTCAAAACGCACTTTTTGCATGAAGTTTAACTGCTTATAACCCGTTGGGATTTGCACTTTAGGATGGGCGTTTGGAACCATTTGGTCTTCGCCATTGGTTGTTACCACATATTCCGGTCGTAAATAATTATCTGGTCCGTGGCTTCCCATTCGCAAATCGTCGAAATCGGAATACGACACACTCGTTAAAAAAGCCCATTTTTCCAAGCCAATATTAAAATCCACATGGCCTGTTTTCTCCTTGTTTGCCGTAGCATATCTGGCCACCGCATTGGCTGAAACATAGCTGTTATCTGAGTAGGATACCTGTGGTTTTTTTGTGTAAAAACTCATCACGCCACCTATGGCATCGCTTCCATATACGACAGAGCCCGCGCCTAAAGTAATTTCGGTGTTTTGGATGACGAAGGGGTCGATAGAAATTACATTTTGAAGGTTTCCGCTTCTAAAGATGGCATTGTTCATTCGAACACCATCTACTGTAAGCAGCAATCTATTGGTTGAAAACCCTCTAATCATAGGACTTCCACCTCCAAGTTGGCTTTTCTGAATAAAGACATTTCCAGAACTTTCCAATAAATCGGCACTTGTTTGTGGATTGACCAATTGCATTTTCTGAGCATCGATACTGATAATTTTTTGAGGGATGTCGCGTTTGCTTTGTTCGAATCGTGACGCCGAAATAACCACTTCATCCAGGCCTTCAATTTTAGCTTCCATCAAAATAATGTGATTCAAGGCGGTCAATTTAGACTTGTTGGTTTTTACTAGGATATGAATTGCGTCTTCAAAGAAAATAGTTTCGGAGTCTGAAAACGCAGCTAAAGACGCTTTTCCATCAAAATCCGTCAGGAGCGTGGTGCTTTTGGTTTGATTGTAAATAGAAACTCCTGGAATGGGCAAACGGGATTCGCTTTCCAAGACCTGAATGTTTTGGGCTTGTGAAAGCGTTATAACAAAAAGCCCTAGAAAAAGGGACAGAACATGTTTCATACTGGTTAATTAAAAAATCACGAATTAAATACTTGATTAAAAATCTCCAAAGATTGTGGTTTTCTAAACCCTTCCAAATGAAACTCAAAATACACTAGCATCATTTTTAAAAACGCTTGTCGTTGCTTTGAGCTCATTTTAATTGCATGTAACTCATCAAAACTTGTGCCTAAGAGCTGTTTAAGGAAGCTTATATTTTCACCAGAAATAGCGTATATATTTGTTTTGCTATTTTCGAAAGTTCCTTCCGTTATATTGAACCAATTCTCGTCGTTTTCGGCCATTTCCGGATAAAAACCCAGATGTTTGGTTAGTCGTAATAAAAAAAGCAGGTGAAAATTGGCGTACTCCGTATTGGTGTCGAGCCACTGTAAGCTAGATTCCAAATACCTGTAAAGATTTGGATTGACCTCCTCCTCTTTTAAGGTGCTGGAAAGCACTTCGGCCAAAAAAAACACGATGGAGCTTTTTAAGATATGGGTATGCAGGCTGGCATACATATAATGTGTTTTTACCTCTTTAACTTCCTGTAAGGATCTGTTGTTTTTGTGAAGGGCCACCAGTTGCAATTGGGACAAGAGTTGAAAATAGGCCGTTTTGGAACTTCCTTTTTTGGAGCTAGATACCTGTCTTAAAATATAACTGACCAGGCCATGTTTTTGGGTGTAGCACTTTACAATTAAATCGTTGTCCCTGTATTTAATTTTAGATAAAACAATGGCATTTGTGGTGGTTAGCATTATCTCACGATCATTAATTTGATCACTTTAGTTTCGAAGGTTTCTAAATCGGATAACATGATTAAATAGACCCCAGAAGCCACGGTATTGTTTCCTAGGTTTTTTCCATTCCAATAGGCTGTACCTCCATCAATCTCCAAATTATAGCCCTTATAACGCGAATTGGTTTTAGATTGGGCTTCGGCTACCAGATTGCCTTCAATGTCTGTAATTTTAATGTTCATGTTATCGGTTATCCCTCTAATCTTTACTTTTTTATCTGCCATATTAAAATCTGGCCGTACGGGATTCGGGAAAATAAACGCATTTTCTAGGGTTGCTGTTGTTTGTGAGCTACCAGAACCAAAGGAAACCAAACCATTTCGACTGGCGAAATATACATTTCCATTTACCTCGTCTATGGAGATATCGCCAATATCGTTACTTGGTAGTGGGGAGTTGTCCTTAGTAAAATGATAAATGGTTTTTTGACCATCGGCCGACAGATAAAAAACACCGGAACCAATTACAGAAATCCATTTGTTATTGGCGCCATCGACTTCGATATCGGATATAAACTGTTGATACATGAGTTCTTTGGGCACGTCGTCCTCCAAAATTATAATTGCTTGGACCTGGGGATTACTTTCAGTAAAAAAGTTTGCTGTACTATATAAAACACGTAATCCTTTACTGGTACCAATCCAGATTTGATTGCTTTTATCTATGGCAAGAGCAGTCACGTATTGGGTAGGCATGTTCTGACTCTCGTTCACGATGTTTTTAAAGATTCCATTTCCGGATATGTTTAAACCCACAATTCCGGCAATATAAGAACCGAAAAACACATTGCCAGACGGATCGAAAACAATATCAGAAAAACCTAAGTTTCCTGTTGGAGGATTGATAATTCCTGTTAAATCGTAAGAAGTCCATTGCCCATCCTTAAATCTATTTAAGGGCTTATTGACCCGTCCATTAGTAACCCAAAGCGATCCTTGGGAATCAAAATTGGAAGTTAATGTTAGGTGAAGATCTGCAGCAAACGGAACGATGGTACTGTTGTCTTGATTATAAAGTTCTATAATCTCATTATTTTGAACATCTATTAAACCCGAATAATAGGAACCCACATACACTTGGTCTGGATTAAATGGATTAATAGACATATTGGATAAGTGCAGGGGTCTAGTTATTACGGCGGCAATAGAATCGTAGGGCTTATTGATCCACTGTTCATTAACATAATGACTTAGGCCCGTATAAGGTATACCGCCATTAAAATTATAGGACGCTGAATAACCGCCAAATGTACACCATAGGTTACTGTTTCTAGTTTCGATGGAGAACACCCGATTCATTAAAGGACCATCGGGATGGATTTCATTGAAATTAGTTACATCGTTTAACTGGGTTTCCAAAATTCCAAATCCAGGTTTTCCTAGATTAACAATGTTTCTAGTTCCCACATAAACCTTGTTATTTTCTAAAATAGTGGCACAGAAAAATACGGTTGGATAGGTACTCACTTGGTTTACAACAGCTATTTCATTAAACCCTTCGTCATAAACAAAAACATGATCTTTAGTGGTTACCAATAAGTTATTATCCACACTAACCATGTCGGTTGGCAGAATTGGGTAGGTATTTAAACTTGTAAACACATCATTTTCATCAATTCCAAATAACACATTGTTGGTTTGAACTGTATATAGGTGATTATTTACTTCTTGAATGAATCTATAATTTCCGGAGCGTATTCTTTGCCATTCGTTAAAGTCGATTAGGTTTGGACTTGAAAGCCATGCTTTTCTTATTCCAGCACTATTTGTATCGCAGGCTGCATAAATATAGCCATTATAAACCGCTGTTTGGTTCACTTTTATTTGAGACCCACCATCGCCAATAAAATACGTGTCGCCAAATTCCAAGTATTGAAGATCGTAAACAGAGATGCCATAACTTGTAGACACATACACTAAATTATCAATTACATTAAAGTGGTTGATTCTTTTAATTTGAGGTGGAATGCTTGGTTTGTTCTTAATATCAACAATGGTTAACACGTCGCCATCATCTTCAAAAACTATTTCCATGAGCCCGTTTTCATAACCAATAAGCAACAGGCCATAGATTTGACTATAGTAAATGGTGGTAATCATTTCGCCAGACAAGCCATTTATGGTTGTAATTTGCTTCGTCTCTTTAGTTAACGTATCATAACTAAAAACAGCATTGTCTGCCGCCGCATATATTTTTGTATCGCCCCTAGTTACACTCTGAATATTTAAAAACGAAAAATGTCCTTTCCAGTTTTCAGAATAATCTTGACTTAAAACTATATTTGAGACTAGAAAAAGTGTCAAAAAAAGTAATAGCTTGTATTGGATTCTCTTCATTAAAATTAGGTGTTGTTTAAGCGTATAGTTTAAACCAAAAATACTATAATTTATTGTATTTTTGGTTTTATTAACTAGGCTTATTTCATGTTATTTAGCAGTCCGATATTTTTATTTTTATTCCTTCCGGCGGTTTTGCTTATCTATTTTTTAACGCCTAAAAGGTTTAAGAACTACACATTACTTGTGTTTAGTCTCTTCTTTTATACGTGGGGAGAAAAGGAATTGGTTGTATTGATACTTTTATCCACCTTGGTTGATTATACCAGCGGACTACTTATAAGTTACGGAAAAAGAAGGCTTGGTTTATACTTTTCCATTGGCTTTAATGTCTCTATTCTTTTATATTTTAAGTATGCTAATTTTATTTCAGGGAATTTAATAGGCGCCTTGGAATTTCTAAATATGAGTTCGGAAAACGCGCTTCAATTTTCAAATATTGCCTTGCCTTTAGGAATTAGCTTTTATACCTTTCAAACCATGTCGTACACCATAGATGTGTATCGAGGTCAAGTAAAAGCCTCCAAGAATTTTATTGATTTCGCAACCTATGTTACCTTATTTCCACAATTAATTGCCGGTCCTATTGTGAGATATGCCGTTATTGAGAAGGAATTAAAAAACAGAACTGTAACCACTTCTCTTTTCTATGAAGGGGTGGAGCGCTTTATTATTGGCCTATCTAAAAAAATGATTATTGCCAATAATTGTGCGCTATTAGCCGATGGTGTTTTTAATCTACCCGCATCCGAATCGTCCGCAATTATTGCCTGGCTGGGCATTATTGCTTATAGTTTTCAAATTTATTTTGATTTCTCCGGTTATTCCGATATGGCTATAGGATTAGGTAAGATGTTTGGTTTTAATTTTCCGGAAAACTTTAACTACCCATATATTGCCAAGTCTATCAGAGA
Source organism: Xanthomarina sp. (assembly GCF_035306705.1). Lineage (GTDB taxonomy): Bacteria > Bacteroidota > Bacteroidia > Flavobacteriales > Flavobacteriaceae > Xanthomarina. The sequence continues at coordinate 47,929 of NZ_DATGNO010000083.1, read as the reverse complement.
GTTTTGGAGGCGTTGGCACATCACCCTTTCCACCTGGTTTAGAGATTATTTGTATATCTCCCTTGGCGGAAACAGAAAAGGACCTTGGCGCACCTATATTCATTTAATTATTGTTTTTTTTATTACAGGTTTGTGGCATGGTGCTAGTTGGACCTTTGTTTTTTGGGGCCTTTTCCATGGGATGTTTTTAATTATTGAACGTGTTTTAGAAAATAAACACTTAAAAGTACCAGCACTGCTTTCGCATGTTTATGTTATTTTTGTTCTAAATATATCCTGGGTATTTTTTAGAAGCGATACTATGGCCGATTCCTTCCAATATATTGCTACCATGTTTAATTTTTCACTTCAAACCAATATGGAATTTTTAAACTACTATTTAACAAAAGAACTTATTTTTGTATTGTTTGCAGCACTTATATTATCCACGCCCATTTACAAAAAAGTCATGTATTATACGACCCATTCAACCATGACATTCACTAATTACACCCTGTTTTCCCCGCTAAAATCCATAGGGCTTTTTATGTTATTGATTATTTGTTTCACGTATATCGCTACGGATTCTTATAACCCATTTATCTATTTCAGATTTTAATGAAGCACCAAAAAAACATAGGACAACTTATATTTATCATCCTTTTTTTAGTGATGCTCATAGCTCCTAATATGGTTATGTTATTTCATTTAGAAACTACTGAAAACAATGAAAACAGAGCTTTTAACTCCTTGCCCGATTTTAATTTAAAGCATCCGAAAGCGTTCCTGACACAATTTAAAAATTATTATCCGGAAAATTTTGGTTTGAAAACCACGCTTGTAAATAATTATATCGATTTTAAATTTGAGGTATTGAATGAAACACCTCTACCAAATAAAGTCGTAAAAGGTTTAAACGACTGGTATTTTCTTGGGAACAGTTATAACAACACCCTGGATAATGCTTTTGGAAACAATCCATTTAGCGCTAGCGAATTGAAGGACATTAGCAATAGGATTTTGGAAATTAAAAATTATCTAGCTGAAAAGAACATTGCTTTTTATGTGGTAGTACCCCCTAACAAAAACAGTATTTACAAAGCCTATTTACCGTTTAAGCTTAAACAACAGGAATCTAAATTAGATGGCCTAAAGATTTATTTAAAAACTACCATCGAATTTGAAATTATTGATTTAACGGAAGCCTTATTAGCAGAAAAAGATGAAAATCTGGTATATTTAAAAACCGATTCCCATTGGAACGATTATGGCGCTTTTATTGGTTATCAAGAAACGTTAAAGCGTTTGAACCAAGATTTCACGATTCCTACTGTGGCATTAACAGATTATCATTTAGAAGTTAAACCTGTGGCCCAAGGAGATATTATTAAAATGATTAATCTCGACATCGAAGAATCTGCTTTAACACTAACTAAAAAAACACCAACAAAAGCGAGATTAAAGACGCGCAACGTAGAAAATTATAACGTTATCCATACAGATAACCACTTAAATCTTTTTATGTATTACGATTCATTTTCCTATATCTGGATGCCTTATTTTAATGAAAGCTTTGGAAATATACACTATTTAAAAACCTATAGTATTAGCAAAAAACAATTGGAACAAGAAAAGCCAGATATGGTTATTTTCGAAATTGTTGAGCGAAATATTGATCTCCTTCTCGGTGAAAAAAGCTTTCTGGTAGACTAGACGGTTTGTTTAATTATCTCTTTTCTATTGACAATACAGCGACTTATAAAACCTAGTAAACATGACTCTAGAAAATCAATTATACTTGCCTTTTCTTCTAATTTATAGCTGAGTTAGTCTTGTTAAAAACATTATAGGACATGTGTTTTAGCTAGATGCTTTTTGTAGGAAACTTTAAAAAACACGAATCTATACAAGCTATATTATTCATTAAAAAAACCATCCCTTTGGCATTACATTTTATAGAAAATTAATAGTATTGTATTAATTTGTTAATTTGTACAACAAATATACATTATCTTTAAAAATTAATTGTTATTTTCTAATTTTCCGCAATACAACTTGTAGAATAAATTCATAGATTTATATCGTTAAAAAAAAAGAATCATCTTAATCGCTTCGTTTTAATTGATTTATTTGGTGGTTTGCTGTGTTTTTATATATTTGTTTAACATTATGCCTAATTATCGAATGCTTATATGCGCAATTTGAAACTGTTATCCGTATCCTTTCTCCTACTTGTTGGAACTCATTTTGGTTTCGCTCAACTTGGATTTTCACATGAAATTGGCGCAATAGTAGGCCCAGTTCAATTTAGATCAGATTATGGTGTTCGTCAAGACGAAGGCACGAACTTCGGGAATTCTGGTTATGGAATTGGTATTATCCACTATTTGAATTTTTCATATAGTGCTGAATGTGATTGCTATACTACAGACAGCTATTTTAACGATCATTTTAAATTACGAAGTGAAATTTCCTACAATCAAACGAAACTCGATCACCATGGGAAATGGGCTGAAGGGAGTTCTGAAGAAGCTGAAAAACTAAGAGCCCACACAGGGGAAGCCAATAACTTTGACATTGGGATGCAATTGGAATATTTTCCTTTAAGTATTCGTGATTTCCAAGCCTTTGCCTATCGTTTTGCTCCTTTTGTAAGTTTGGGAGTTCATTATACGGCCTACCGTCCAAAAGCAGCTACGTCTTTTGACGATCAAAATATTTTAAATGCAGATAATTTCTGGGGTGCTTGGGAACCTGGTTCTATCGATCCTTCTCCTGGTAGTACTTGGTCTGTAGTTTCTAGTCTTGGGGTGAGATATAAATTATCCAGGGATTCCGATTTGATGATGGACCTGAGGATGCAATACTTTGGCAACGATTGGATAGACGGCCTAAACCATCAATTAGATTCGAATAAACACAATGACTGGTTGATTTGGTTGAATTTTGGATATATCTATTACTTGGATTAAACCTTAAAACCAACATACAAAAAAACCCAAGAACATCTCTTGGGTTTTTTTGTTGCAATTAATTGATGGCCTGTTTTAAATCGGCAATTAAATCGTCTATATCTTCAATTCCAACACTCAATCTAATTAGTGAGTCCACGACTCCGGTTTTTTCACGCTCTTCTTTTGGAATGCTTGCATGCGTCATACTTGCTGGGTGTCCAGCCAAGGACTCGACTCCTCCTAAAGATTCCGCTAAGGTAAAAATCTTTAAATTTTCAACAATTCTAATCGCTTCTTTGTAATTATTTCCTTTGGTGCTAAATGAAATCATGCCTCCAAAATCGGACATTTGAGCTTTTGCAATTGCGTGGTTTGGATGGGTTTCAAAACCTGGCCAATACACCTTTTCGACTTTTGGATGTGCTGCCAAATATTCGGCTATGGCTTTTCCGTTTTCACAATGCCGCTGCATTCTAACATGAAGTGTTTTGATGCCTCGCAATACCAAAAAACTATCTTGAGGACCACAAACAGCACCGCTGGCATTTTGAATAAAATATAATTTATCTGCCAGTTCTTTATCTTTTACAATAAGTGCCCCCATAACCACATCGCTATGTCCCCCAAGGTACTTTGTGGCCGAATGCATTACGATGTCCGCACCTAAGTTTAAAGGCTGCTGCAAATAAGGCGTTGCAAAGGTGTTATCGACCGCTAAGAGCAGCTTGTGTTTTTTGGCAATCGTTGAACACGCTTTCATATCGATAATGTTCATCATTGGGTTGGTTGGGGTTTCTACCCAAAGCAGTTTTGTGTTTTCATTAATATACGCTTCGATATTATGAGCCTCATGCATGCCAATAAAATGAAACTTTATCCCGAATTTCTTATAAATTGCGGTGAACAACCTATAGGAACCCCCATACAAGTCGTTGGTTGAAATAACTTCATCCCCAGATTTTAGTAGCTTTAAAACGGCATCTATAGCTGCCAAGCCAGAACCAAAGGCCAAACCGTAGTTTCCGTTTTCTATACTAGCAAAGGCACTTTCCAAAGCGCTTCTAGTAGGATTATGGGTTCTTGAATACTCGTAGCCCTTATGTCCTCCAGGCGTTGTTTGTGCGTAGGTTGAGGTTTGATAAATTGGAGGCATGACAGATCCGTAAGCCGGATCGGGCTCTTGGCCTCCATGGATTGTTTTGGTGTTAAATTTCATTTGTACTAAAGTGTTTCTATTAATAAAAATGTGGTTTTAAAACCGTTTATACTTTTATCCATTTACTAAAAAAAAGCATAAAAAGTATTGTCACAAAGTTACCGTTTAATTCGGCGTATTCAAATACAATAACTACCTTTATCCTTATCTAAATCCTTATGTGCCATGCGCTTTAAAATTTTTGTTTATGCTGTTCTAGTTTCCTTGATTTCACAGACTTGTAAAGAGGAAAAACCTCTTGAGTTTAAAGAAATAAACAAGACCACTGCCACCAATAAACTGGTTGAAATAAACATTCCTGAAGCTACTGGTGATGATGCCGTTTCTAAGGCCATCAATACAGCTGTTGATCAATTAATTATCAACTCCTTAGGTATCGAAGAACTCGAAGGTTCTGCACCGAAAACAGTTTCGGAGAGCATCGATTTATTTAATGATGAATTCAATCGTTTTAAAGCCGATTTCCCAGATAGCGTTGTAGCTTGGGAAGCGCAAATTGATGGAGACGTTATGTATCAATCTCCGGATGTTATCTCCATCTCCCTAACCACTTATTTAAATACGGGAGGCGCACATGGCAATTTAGCCATCTCCTTTTTAAATTTTAATGCCCAAACCGGGAAACAGTTAAAAAACGAAGACTTATTTGAAGACTACCTAAGCTTCACCAATTTGGCGAAAACTTATTTCTATGAAGAAATTGCCGACAAGCGAGAACTATATTTTGAACCGGATAATTTTAAATTACCAGAAAATATTGGGTTTACCGAAGAGGGGGTTGTTTTACTTTTCAACGCTTACGAAATTGCTCCGTATTCCACTGGGATAACAGAAATACATATTCCTTGGAGCGAATTGCAAAGTTCTTTAAATTACCTATAAACACTTTTTTAAAGCCATAATATAGCCTAAATGAATGCCCTCGTGGAAGTTGTTGAAATCTATGGCTTCCTCCACAGTCGTGATAACACTTTTTGTAGTTACCGTGTACTCTGTATAGTTTTTAAATAACTTGTTGCCATAATCCTCCTGTGTTTTTTCGAGGGTAGAAAAAAGCAAACTTTTAATGGTATCGACCTCAGCTTGGGTCACATCACGCTCTGGTTTTGTGCCTTTTCTATACATCTCCACCAGGTTGTTTGGCACAAGCATGGGCAGACCAGACAAATTGTAAACCAATAATTGCTGGGTGACGATGGTGTGAGCCACATTCCAAATTATATTATTATTAAACCCTTTTGGCACTTTATTAAGTTCTTCCAAGCTATAGGTTTCTAAGAAATTTTTAAAAATAACTCTATTTTTTAAGGTGATATCAAACGCCCAATCCATGTTTTAAAATTTTGCTTAAAAGTAATTAATTTTCACTAAAAATGGGCGTTCTTTACGGGTGAAAAAATTTGTTCAACCCAAAAATATCACTCACTTTCGTGAGCAAAAAATGAAAAAGGTTTATTATTTAAAGACTTGCAGTACTTGTTTACGCATTTTAAAAGAATGGAATTTGCCATCGGATTTTGTTTTACAAGACATCAAAAATGAAGCGATTACGGTCAAACAATTAGAGGAAATGAATGCATTGGCTGGTTCTTACGAAGCTCTTTTTAGTAAACGTGCCAAACTTTACAAGGAGATGGATTTAAAAAACCAAGATTTAAAAGAATCTGATTACAAACAGTATATCTTAGAACATTACACTTTTTTGAGTCGTCCTGTCCTCGTTTTTGACGATCAGATATTTATTGGAAATTCTAGAAAAACCACCCAGGAAGCCAAAGAGGCCCTTCATGGATAGCACTAAGGCTCTTGACATTACCGTTCTGTTTATACGAAGCAGCCCTATATAATTGGTGAAGCCTAGTGCAGCAAGCCCCCTTTTAATAGCGTTTTTTGGTAGCCAAAAAGCCCAAGCTATGTTGTTAAATGCACAGGTTTTCTACCCGATTCTCCTCTGGTATCTTCCTTCGTTAATGTTTTATAGTCTTTGGTTTTAGGAAAGGTGTTTTCAATGGCCAATAATTTTTCGGGAAGACCCACCAGTTTTCTTGTAGACAAATCGATCCAGGCACCAAACATGTCGCAACTAGCTATGTTTTCGCCTTTGTGATTGTAAAAGTTATGTTCAAACTTAAAAAACATGCCATCTTCACTTAAGCCCGAAACCTCCAAGCTAACTGTTAGCGGATGTCCCATAAAAGCTTCTTTAAAATAAAACATGTGTTCATAGAATACCACAGGGCCCAAATTGTACTCTGCCAAGGTTTTCATATTAAAACCCATTTCCATTAAAAATGCCATTCTGGTATGGCTCATAAAATTAGTATAAGCACTATTTGCCAAGTGTCTATTGGCATCTACATCGCTCCATCTAATCTCAAACTGTTTTGTATACATGTTTCCTTATTTAAAAAACAAAATTACATTATTTTATTATGCGTGCATGGTGAAAATAGTATTTTCTAAGCCCTTAGTTTTTCCTACCTTTGTGCAACTTTAAAAACGAGATATGATACACTCCATGACCGGTTACGGCAAATCGATTTTGCAATTGCCAACAAAAAAGATTTCCATTGAAATAAAATCGCTTAACAGTAAAAATCTCGATTTGAATGCCAGAATGCCTTCTATTTACAGAGAGAAGGAGTTGTCTTTAAGAAAACTTATAGGTACGGCCTTGGAGCGTGGAAAAATAGATTTCTCCTTATATGTGGAAATGACCGGGGAAGAAAGTACCACCCAATTAAACAAAACCGTTATCCGACAATACATCAAACAATTAAAGGATATTGTTGATGGCGACGAAACCGAATTGCTAAAAATGGCCGTTCGTTTTCCAGATACTTTAAACACAGAGCGCGATGACATTGATGAAGATGAGTGGGAAACTATTTTAAATGAAGTGAAAGTAGCCTTAAAAAACATTGAGACGTATAGACTGGATGAAGGGAAAGTACTTGAAACCGAATTCAAACTCCGATTAACCAATATTGAAGACCTTTTAGAGCAGGTTGTTGCCATGGACCCTGAACGTATTGAAGGCGTTAGAGAACGTTTGCGCAAAGGCGTTGAAGAATTGAAGGAGAAGGTAGATGAAAACAGATTTGAACAAGAACTGGTTTTTTATATCGAAAAATTCGATATCACTGAAGAAAAAGTACGTTTAAAAAATCATTTGGACTATTTTAATTCGGCGCTCAACTCGGATGATTCCAATGGGAAAAAGCTAGGTTTTATTGCTCAAGAACTTGGAAGGGAAATAAACACCATTGGTTCTAAAAGTAATTATGCACCTATGCAAAAACTAGTGGTGCAAATGAAAGATGAATTAGAGAAAATTAAGGAACAGCTATTGAATGTGCTTTAATTTAAGGTTCAAGATTTAAAATTCAAGATTCAATAAATTAAAAATATATTTGTGACAAATAACCACACAAAAAAGGGTAAACTCATTGTCTTCTCAGCGCCATCGGGTTCTGGAAAAACCACTATAGTGAGGCACCTTTTAAATCAAGACTTATTAAATTTGGAGTTTTCCATTTCTGCGACTTCCAGAGAAAAAAGAGGAACAGAAACCCACGGAAAAGATTATTATTTTTTATCGGCTTCAGAATTTAAGCAGAAAATAAAGAACGACGAATTTCTAGAATGGGAAGAAGTCTATCGCGATAATTTCTATGGCACTTTAAAAACGGAAGTAGAACGTATTTGGGCCCATGGCAAACATGTTATTTTCGATATTGATGTATCTGGAGGCTTGCGTATTAAGCGAAAATTCCCAGACGAAACCTTAGCTATTTTTGTAAAACCTCCAAGTATCGACGAGCTTAAAATACGGTTAAAAAAGCGGGAAACCGAAAGCGCTGACAAAATTAATATGCGCATTGCCAAAGCTTCTGCCGAATTGGCCACAGCCCCATTATTTGATGTGATTATAGAAAATGATAACCTAGACAACGCACTTAGAGAAGCCGAAAATTTAGTAGGCAACTTTATAAACAAAACCCTCTAAAAATGAAGATAGGACTGTTTTTTGGTTCTTTTAATCCCATTCATATTGGGCATCTTATTATTGCCAATCATTTGGTGGAACATAGCGATTTGGATCACATCTGGTTTGTAGTTACCCCACACAACCCGTTTAAAAAGAAAAGCACCTTATTAGATAATTACCAACGTTTAGAGATGGTTTATCGCGCTACAAAAGACTACGATGCTTTAAGTCCGAGCAACATCGAATTCAACTTGCCTCAACCCAATTATACCATAAACACTCTGGTGTATTTAGAAGAGAAATACCCGAACCATGAATTTAGTTTAATTATGGGAGAGGATAATTTAAAGAGTTTTCACAAGTGGAAAAATTATGAGCTTATTTTAGAGAATCATGATATTTACACTTATCCTCGTTTATCTGAAGGCACTGTGGACACCCAGTTTGATGGGCACAAAAAAATTCATCATGTTCAGGCTCCCATCATGGAACTTTCTTCCACCTTTATTAGAAAATCCATTAAAGCCGGTAAAAATGTGAAACCCATGTTACCTCAACATGTTTGGGAATATCTGGATGAAATGAGTTTTTATAAGTAAGTTGACAAGTAAATATTAAACTGAAAGTTCGCAGGTACAGACGTTTCTAGATCCAGAAGTCTGCAAGAGCATGCAATTACTCGGAGCCCATGTTAGGCAGCGTCTTTATTTCCGTAATGTTTTATTTCATTCAATTCCAATCTCTTAGACTTCTTTTCTTCTTCGATGTTATAATTATTTTGAATTCCAAGCCAGAATTTAGCTGAATTTCCAAAATATTTGCTCAATCGCAAAGCAGTGGCTGCAATAATTCTGCGATTTCCTTTTATAATTTCCGAGATTCGTGTCTGTGGTATTTTCAAATCCTTTGAAAGCCGGTATGCCATAACTTTTAGTGGCTCAAAAAACTTTTAATTCAGTATTTTACCCAGGATGTACATTTGCCAACTTTTCCATTTTTAATAGTATTTAATGATAATCGACTATTTCAACTTCACTAAAGTTTCCTTTTTCCCAAATGAAAATAATCCGTCATTGTTTATTAATCCGAATGCTATAAAATTTATTTAATTTTCCAGTAAGTTTTTCAAGTCGGTAGGATGGTGGAATTCGCAAATCGGCAAGTTTTTGAGAATTGTTCAACATTCTCAATTTACGACGTCCCATATTTTGAAGTTCTCAAAATGGCTTGCTCATTCTTCCAATCAATCCATTTTTGACCATTTATTCGTCTCATGGCATTATCAAAAAATCTCATGATAAAAAAATTGTAGATGGCCTTTGCTAGATTTTTGGGGTTTCTTGGAATGGCCCTTAAACTCATAGAAAAGCCCGTGGTTTTATATTTCATATAATGCCAATAACCTTCAGGCATATATAGAATTTCGCCATGATTTAATTGTGTTTTAAACCCTTTGGCGTGTTTTAAAGCTGGCCATTTTTCTAAATCTGGATTGGAAAAATCAATGTCTTCGCGAGTAATTAACGCATGTGGCACTTTATATAAGTATTTATTTTGCTTCTGGTCGAAAAGGATAATTTCTTTTTCCCCGTAAAAATGAATGTGAAAAATATTGGCTAAATCAATATCATAATGCATAAAGGTGTGCGAATCCTTGCCACCAAAAAACAACATGGGAAGTTTTTTCAAGAGTTTTAATCCTAAATCCAGATGCTTAAAATCGTTTTGAAGTTCTGGGACTTCCTTTAAAATATTCCAAAGAAAAATACGGTATTTTGTAGGTTCGCTCTTAAGCAAATCCACATACTCTCCCAAGGTCATTTTTGCATGAGGTTGATTAAAACCATCTTGGTGAGATACGGGTCTATCGTCGTAGAGCGACACCATTTTATCTCCTGCCAATTCCTTAAAATAATCTAAATCCCATTTCGTAAATGCAGGCCAATCGGTAATAAATCGTTCTATAACCACAGGTTTTTGTGGTTTAAAGTAGTGTTTTATAAAGTCTTCTTTAGAGATAGATTCAACACGTGGAATGTCTTGCAAATTTAATTTCAACATCTAAAGGTTAAGAGCTTAAAAAATAATATTCAAAAGCTATTTCAAGCTTTTATTTGGCAACTTCGTTGCAATTCATTTTATGTTTTGATCTGGTTTATCCTCCAATTCCATTTTTACCAGGAATTTCTTATATACGTGACTGTGTTATCCCAATGATATTCCTGTTTTTACTGGATTTTTTTGGCTTTTTCCTTGAAAACTTCGTTGCGTTCAATTTTATGGTCAGGTCTGGTCCATCTAGGTTTTTCGCCCAAGGCTTGATATTCTGACTCTGAAGCTTCGACCGTTTGAGGCTGTACTTTTTTGGTGAAAGGCTTTTGAGGGATCATTCCTAAAAGCTCGAACATTTTCATGTCCTCGTGCACATCTGGATTTGGGGTTGTTAATAGTTTATCTCCCGCAAAAATAGAATTGGCTCCGGCAAAAAAGCACATGGCCTGTCCTTCCCTACTCATTTGGGTTCTTCCTGCGCTTAATCGCACTTGGGTTTCTGGCATCACAATTCTAGCTGTTGCTACCATACGGATCATCTCCCAAATCTCAACAGGTTTCTCATCTTCCAAAGGCGTGCCTTCCACGGCAACCAACGCATTGATTGGCGTAGATTCCGGCTGTGGATCTAAAGTAGATAAAGCCACTAACATGCCTGCTCTATCCTCTATGGTTTCACCCATTCCAATAATTCCTCCAGAGCAAACCGTGACATTGGTTTTACGCACATTTCCTATGGTATCCAATCTGTCTTGATACCCTCGCGTGGAAATAACTTCTTTATAATATTCTTCAGACGAATCCAAATTATGATTGTACGCATACAGACCCGCTTCCGCTAAGCGTTTCGCCTGATTTTCGGTCACCATTCCTAAAGTACAGCACACTTCCATGTCCAGTTTATTAATGGTTCTAACCATTTCCAACACTTGATCAAATTCTTCGCCATCCTTTACATTTCTCCAAGCTGCTCCCATGCACACGCGAGAACTTCCTGTTTCCTTAGCACGTAAAGCCTGAGCTTTTACTTGTGTTACCGTCATTAAATCGTTGCCTTCTACATTGGTATGATACCGAGCTGCTTGAGGACAATAGCCACAATCTTCCGAACAACCTCCCGTTTTTATTGAAAGCAAGGTAGATACCTGAACCACATTTGGATCGTGATGTAAACGATGGATGGTTGCTGCTTCATAAAGTAATTCCATCATGGGTTTGTTATAGATTTCTAAAATTTGTTCTTTGGTCCAGTTGTGTCTTATTTCACTCATGTTTTTGGTTTGTAGTGTGGTTCAAAAATAACTCATTTTATATTGAAAAAGCTCTCGAAAAGGGCATAAAATTTTTCTGGCTCTTCTAAATACGGATTGTGAGCGCTTTGCTCAAACATTTCAAATTGGGCTTGAGGCATGAAAACTTTATACTGAACTGCAAATTCGGGTGTGGACACACCATCGTAGCGTCCTGCAATAATTAAGGTTTTTGCCTTAACATCTTTTAATTTTTGTCTGTAATCCTGATTTATCATACTTCCAGATACCGCAAAATCGCCATCAGGTCCAATCATTTCCACATAGACATCGTTTGCCCAGCCTCTATGCTTTTCCTTTGGCACATTTTGTTTTAAACTTGTATTGTGGTAGTAGATGTATTTGGTTGGGAAATTCCCATAAATGGTTTTTAATGGTTCTTGGCTGGACACATAACCTAAGGCGCGAAGCGAATCGACTTGTTTCCATTTTTCAGGAAAATGTGTTTTTGCATAATGATTGTAACTATCGCAATTGGCCTGCCACATAGCTCCAGAATGGAACCCATTAATCAGCACCATTTTATCAAGATGCTCTGGGTACTTTATGGCATACGCTTGAGCAGGAACGGTTCCGTATGAATGCCCCACTAAGGAGATTTTATCATACTTTAAAAGCTTACGTAATTTTTCTATGAGTTCTACATCATTTTCTACGGTGTATTCGGAAACATTCTTGGCATCATCACTTTTTCCTCTTCCCAGAAAATCGAAAAAAACAACCGTATTTGTTTTGTAATACTGTCCAAAATTTCCTTGCATATAATCATGTGAATTTCCTGGGCCTCCAGGTAAAAAGAAAATGGGATCGCCCGTTCCTAAGACTTCCACATTTATTTTATAGCCATCTATGTTGTAGAATTTAGATTCAAATTTTTCAAAAATATTTGGATCTACTTGTGAAAAGCCCAAAATGGGAAGACAAAAAATTAAGAGCCATAGCTGTTTCATATATTTAAATTTAATTACGTGAATATAAGTAATTTGTTAAAAGAATTGACACCGCATTTCCACCAAATCCAACCGCATTTACCAAAATATACTTAATTTTTTTAGGTTTTTCCTGTTCAATAAAAGGCACAGGAATAAACTCCTGATGTTGCAGCATAACAACAGCCATTTCAATATTTAACATGCCACTAGCACCCAAACTATGCCCTAACTTCCACTTGTTGGTTGTTAAGACTGGATGTTGCTCTCCAAATATTTTTTTAATAGCCGCTATTTCTGCCAAATCTCCTTTTATTGTTCCTGGTGTATGTGTGACAATCACATCAATTTCATTAGGATTTATAGTACCTAAAGCCATTTTCATGGAACGTTGAAAACACAGAGCATCGGTGGATAAAGAGGCATTGTGTTCTAAAATTTCAGTGGCATAACCCACACCTATTATTTTAGCCAAGGCCTTTGGATGTTCGCCTTTTTCTAAACATGCCATGGAAGCCGCTTCGCTAAGAATCATCGTGTTTTGGGTTTTTTCTAGATCCAGCGCACGACAGGGAAAAGCTGCTTCGCTTCGCTCTGGAGGACAATAAATTTTAAGGGCTTGCATTTGGGCCATAGTAAACGGCGTTAGGGGTGCTTCGGTTCCACCCACCAAAAATTTGTTGCACATACCAGAATTCAACCAAGCAATTCCGTTTAATAAAGCATGTAAAGCCGTGGAACAGGTAATGGAGTGGGAAATTTCCGGACCTTGGGTTTGTAAATCGTGTGCCACCCAGGAGGAGATATTTCCAAGGGTTGTGGTTGGCGAACTTAACGGATTTAGTTTCGAGTTATTTAAAAAATCTGCATGATGTTTTTCAAAAAGCGAGGTCGCACCACGAGAGGAACCTATATTAATCCCGAAGTTATCACTTGCCTTCCACCCAGCCTGGTCTACAGCCCTTCTAGACGCATAAATAGCAAATAACACCGAATCGTCCAATGCTTTGAATTTTATGTCTGACAGCCTTAATTCTTCGATTTCTTTTTTTAATTCCTTAGACATTCCAGCAACCAGATTGCCTTCCTTCTCAGAAAAACAATGCTCTGGGGACTTATAGGCTTGCCAGGTCTCTTCAGGTGTTTTCCCTAAAGGCGATAAACTTGCTAAGCTAACAATGGAAATAGGCAACATAACACATACAATTTTTCAAAATTAAACTATTGACAGACTGTTCTCTATGGTTTGATAGACTTTTTGCAATTGTTCATCAGTAATTACAAAAGGCGCTTGAATATAAATCGTGCTTCCTAAAGGACGAAGAAAAACACCTTTATCCATAAAAAACTCAAATAACTTATCTCTTAAGTTTCCATAACGCGCCATTTCCGTGTTTAAATCCAAAGCAAAAATAATACCTGTTTGTCTGGTAGATTTTACTTTTGGATGATTTTTTATTCGCACATTAAATGCTTCATGTGAGGCTTTAATGTGCTGGATGTTTTTCTGAATCTCTTCGGACTGCAACAATTCGATGCCAGCCAAAGCAGCTGTACAGGCCAGAGGATTTGCCGAATACGTGTGGCCGTGGAAGAGCCCTTTTCCAATATCATCACTATAAAAAGCCTCGTAAATTTCTTGCGAACAAGAGGTAATTGCCATAGGCATTAAACCAGCAGTCAAGGCTTTGCTTAAACACATGATATCTGGTTTGGTTTGCATATAATCTGAAGCGAAATGCTTTCCGGTTTTCCCGAAACCTGTCATCACCTCATCGGCCACCGTTACAATATGATGCTCTTTACAGAATTTTAAAATACGCTCTAAGCCTTCTGCATTGTGCATTTTCATAGCAGCAGCTCCTTGTACCAAAGGTTCGTAAACAAAGCCTGCCACTTTATGTGTTTCCACTATTTCTTGTAACGCTTTTAGAATGGCTTCGTGATTGCTTCCATTGGGAGTTGGAATGCGTTTTACGTCTAAAAAAAATTCCTCGAAAGGTCCGTTGTAAACCGATAAGCCAGAAACACTCATGGCTCCAAAGGTATCCCCATGAAACCCATCTTCAAAAGCAATTAAGGTATTGCGCTTTCTTCCTTGATTATAGTGAAATTGCAAGGCCATTTTTATGCCTATTTCAACAGAGGTAGAGCCATTATCGCTAAAAAATAGCTTGTTCTGGTTTTTAGGAAGAATTTCTATTAAAGCCTCCGATAATTTGACAGCTGGTTCATGGGTAAATCCGCTAAAAACCACTTGATCGAGTTGCTGCATTTGGTTGGCAACCCGATTGGTAATGTAGGGGTTGCAATGGCCGTACATACAGGTGTACCAAGAAGCAATGGCGTCAATATATTCTTTGCCATCTTCGTCTGTTAATACACAGCCTTTTGCTTTTGTAATAGCAATAGCTTCCGGATGCAGCTTGTGCTGCGTTAACGGATGCCACAGGTGTTTTTTATCTCTTTCTTTTAGTGTCATATATTTCCTGCGAAAGCAGAAATCTTTTTAAATGGTTCGTCTTTATTTTATTGTCATGAACTTGCCTTACCGTTTGGTAGGCGCACGAATATATGTTTATATTGTGGTGCACTCTTACTTAAACCTACAAGGTTTTATAAACCTAAAAACTCTGATTGGAATTTATCAGCATATTCCAAAATCACGTTTCTATCGAAATAAGGTTCTTCATCTATTCGTCCAATAATTGGAACTTGAGTCATTTTTTTGATGATATCTTCGGTCGTTTTATGTTCGTCCCCACTGAAAATGATGGCTACCTTAAACCCTTTTTCTTTCAACAAATTCACCGTTAAAAGCGTGTGATTGATGCTTCCTAAATAATGTCTAGAAACGACAATTACATGGTATTCGGGTTTAATAATATCTAAAATAGTCTGCGTTTGATTGATGGGAACCAAAATGCCTCCAGCACCCTCAATGACCAAATGATTGTTGGTTTTTGGCGGTTTAATATCTTTTAAAGTGATAGTAACGCCATCTATATCTGCGGCTGCATGCGGACTCATGGGTGTTTTTAAGGCGTAGCTATTGGGATGGAATTTAGATGTTTTATTGGAAATCAATCTCTCCACTTTATGGGTATCGCTATCATCCAATTCTCCAGCTTGAATGGGCTTCCAGTAATCTGCTTGAAGTGCTTCTACCAAAATAGCTGAAGCAATGGTTTTTCCAATTTCTGTAGAGATTCCAGTAACAAAATAGGTTTTCATGTGTCTATACTTATTGTTTCTTATCGATTGTATGGAACTCTCAATTAATAATTTCCTTGGGTCTCAAAGTTTTGAACCTTGGAGTTTCATTTTAAATCGAATTCGGTTTGGCAGGCTTCGCATCGATACTTGTGTCTGGTATAAAATGGAAGCGCTGAAAATAAGACTCCAAAAATAAACCATATTAATGATTTGGCGTCTTTAATGGTGGAAAAGAGTTCTATTTTTTTGCTTTTACAGGTTGGACAAATTATGGCCTGACCCTCATCATCCACTGAATATTTGTTGATTGCATTTAGAATTTCCAAAGCTGTTTCACTTTGATGAGAATATACTTTTAACTTGACTCCTCCAATGGCATTGCTAATTAATGGATCGGTGTCGATGGTTAAATTATCTGAGAGAAAAACTTCAATTCCATCTGCTTCCAAACGGCCTTTTATGATTTGTGCTTCGGAAGAATACTGGAATCTGGCAATAGTTTTAAATGTGTCTGTCATATTTTTAAAAGTGAAGCCAATATTTCTACAACTTCTTTTATTTCCTTTTCTGAATTGAAACTGTGCAAACAAAACCTCAAACGCTCTTCGCCTTCAGGTACTGTTGGCGAAAGAATGGGTTTTACATCAAATCCCTTTCCTAAAAGCTCGTTGGAAATGGCTTTTACTTGACTATTTCCCTGAATAATACAACATTGAATTGGAGAATTACTTTCTATAAAATTCTCCTCCAAATGGTTGTTCATGAGTTGTAATTTAAAAAAGTTTATTTTTTGGAACAATTTCGAAATTTCATGCGTTTTAGGCAATTCGATATAAATAGATTTTATGGTCATTAACGTATGTGGAGGAAGTGCTGTGGTATAGATAAACGAACGCGCAAAATTGATTAAATATTGAGTGAGTTCCTTACTTCCTAGCACAGCTGCACCATGACTTCCAAGTGCTTTTCCAAAAGTGATTATTCTTGCAAATACCTCATTTTCCAATTCAAGTTCTTGAAGCAATCCAGATCCGTTTTTTCCAAAAACTCCCGTGGCATGTGCCTCATCGACAATTAGATATGCCCGATACTCTTTACTTAAATGCACCAAGGATTTTAGGTTTGGTGAATTTCCATCCATAGAAAAAACAGATTCTGTAACGATATATATTTCGGTTTCTATAGGATTTCGGTTGCGCTCCGTGTGACATTTCTTTTCAAGATCGTCTAAATTGTTGTGTTTAAATTTATAGGCTTTTGCATGACTCATACTAATACCATCTCTTATGGATGCATGAATATACTCGTCGTAAAAAATAACATCGCCTCTTTGAGGTACGGAAGCAAAAAATCCAAGATTGGCATTGTAACCAGAATTGAAGATCAGGGCAGATTCTGAATGATGAAACTCACTTAAAATATCTTCTACCTCCTGATATAACTTAAAATTTCCAGATAATAATCGGGAACCTGTTGCTCCATTTCTAGATAAATTTTTAGATTTCAAATAATGATGTGTCATATCGAAGATCTCTTTCGATCGGGAAAAACCTAGATAGTCGTTGGATGAAAAATCTATCAGGTTATGTTGCTTACCCAATTCACGTAACATGTTTTGGGATTTACGTTGATTTATTTTCTCTTGAAGTTTTTTCGGAAGCATAAGTTCAAAGATACGAAAGAGCCACAAGCCGTTCAAGTTTCAGAATTAAAAAACATCGTATCTTAGAGCTTTAAATTTATATCCATGCAAAAAATACAATTATCCTTTTTAGTTTTTCTATTTTCAATACTTGTTCATGCTCAAGTGTCTTCAAATTATCTTATTTCATTTGAAAACGCTGTGCATCATGAAGCGACTATTCAAGCCACATTTACAGATTTAACATCGGAAAACACAGAATTAAGAATTGCACGTTCATCACCTGGACGCTATGCTCTACACGAATTCGCAAAAAATATTTACGGTGTAAAAGTAACCGATGGCCAAGGAAAGGCTTTGGAAGTAACACGTCCAAATCCGTATGCTTGGCAAGTTTCCGGACATGATGGAACCATTCAAGTAAGTTATACTTTATTTGCAAATTATGGCGATGGCACCTATGCACAAGTAGATGAAACCCATGCGCATTTAAACATTCCAGCTACTTTTATGTATGTTCCAGAGTTATCTGAAAACGAAATTGAAGTAACTTTTGATATTCGTGAGGATTTAAATTGGAAAATAGCGACTCAATTAAAACATTTACAAGGAAACACGTATTACGCTAAAGATTTCCAGTATTTTATGGATAGTCCAACAGAAATTGCCGATTTTAAAACCCGTTCTTTTCAATTAGATGGGCAAACCATCAAACTGATACTTCATGATGATGCCGCTTCAGACGCTGATTTGGACAGGTATTTTGAAGATGTGAAGAAAATTACCATTCAGCAAAAAGCTGTTTTTGGAGAGTTGCCTAAATTCGATTATGGGGAATATGTTTTTCTAGCCTGTTATATGCCAAATGCCAGTGGAGATGGGATGGAGCACAGGAATTCCACCTATGTAACTAGCTCACGAAGTTTGGCTCTTGGTGGGGTTGAGCAAAATATTAGTACTGTATCTCATGAGTTTTTTCATATTTGGAATGTAGAACGTATTCGCCCTAAAAGCTTGGAGCCTTTTAGATTTGAAGAAGCCAACATGAGTGGCGAATTGTGGTTTGCTGAAGGATTTACAAGTTATTTCGACGATTTAACCATGTGTCGCGCTGGCATAACTTCGCAAGAAAACTACATTACAGGCTTGACCAGAGCTTTTAATTATGTGTGGAATTCGCCTGGACGCGATTACTTTAATCCAATAGGAATGAGTTATCAAGCACCTTTTGTGGATGCTGCCAAATCGGTGGATGAAACCAATAGAGAGAACACCTTTATTTCTTATTATTCTTATGGAAGCATGTTAGGTTTGGCTTTGGATTTATCTTTAAGAGAAAAAGGGCTGGATCTGGATGGCTTTATGACTTTGGTTTGGAAAAAATATGGCAAAACTGAAATTGGTTATACCGTTGAAAACCTAAATGAAACGCTAAATACGTATGCTGGAAAAGACTTTGGGAACCATTTTTTTAACAACTATATTTATAAAAGTGGCATGCCAGATTTCAAGCATTTATTTGAAACCGTTGGAGTCGATTTAAGTCAAGATCCTTCCAAAGTGGAATTGGGTGTTTATGTAAGACAAGGCAAGTTAATTAGTAATCCTAAAAACCATTCGACCGCTTATCTTGCGAAACTTCAAAAAGGTGATAAGCTTATAAAAATTGGAACTACAGAAATAACCGGAGATTCCGATATCAATGCTTTGCTAAATACATATCAGGTAAACGATCAGGTGGAAGTGACTTTTGAACGTTTTGGAAAAACAAGAACTACTACCTTAATCCTTCAAGCGGATTCTTCGTATACTATTAGCCTTATGGAAACCAATAAAAAGCCCTTGAACAAAAAACTTAAAACCCAAAGAGAAAATTGGCTGGGTGAGAAACAATAAACCTAATTCATTAAAAGACCTCACAAATTCGACCTGCGTTCTTACAAGGGCTTTTATAAGATAAAATTAGTAGTAGTTATTTAGTAGAAACGTATTCATGCAGAAAATAGATAAACCAATAACGCATTAAAACAAAGTAGTGAGCTTGAATATGTAGCTTGACACGAAGCACTAAAAAAACGCCTTAGAAACTCAAATAGATTTCTAAGGCGTTTTTATTAGTTGTAAACGATGCTTTCAGGATAAGTTCCTAAAAGAGTTTGGTGTTTTAGTTTAAATTAAAAACAGCACCTACATTTACTACAAACTGATTGTTTATTTTTTCAGCGTAGGTTAAGGTGTCGTTATTATACTTAGCAATAGGAAAAGCTGCTTCTGTAAACAGACCAAATCCTTTTGAGAAGAAATATCTAGCGCCAACATGGCCACCAAAATTCTTTAAGCTGAAGTTGATACCAGGATATAAATCGAAGTTTTCATCAATATTTAAAACATTTCCAATGTTGGCATTAAAACGCGCTTTTACATCAAATCTGTCTTGAAACTTAGCGTCTGTAATACTAGCAACACCTAAGGCATAAGATGAGACTGCTCCAATAGAGAAATTTTCACCTAAACCATAATCAAAACTCATGTACAAGCCTGTAGCGTGTTCTTGAAGACTAGCTCCAATTTGCATTTTAGTATCTCCACTTCCTGAAAATGCCTGTGCATTTACTAAGTAACCTGTAAGAAGGCAAGCAATTATCATTATATTTTTCATTCTTCGTATTTTAGTTTTTCGTTTTTAAATGAAGCCGCAAATATAAGATTAAGTTTTTAAAGTTAATACTTCAATAGTCAATATAATATGAGCGTATAAAAAAACACCAACTTCTTAAAATTGGTGTTTTTAATCAAAATTTTTATAACCGTTTAATCTAACGCAGGAATACGTAAAACTTGTCCTGGATAAATTAAATCTGGATCTTTAAGCATGGGTTTGTTCGCATCAAAAATCACAGGATATTTCATAGCATTCCCGTAGAATTTTTTAGCAATCTTACCTAAAGTATCTCCACTTACTACAGTATGAAACTGAGCTTCTGGTTCTGGATTCTCCACGGTCATCTGGTCGTCAACCGTAGCAATTCCATTGGAGTTTCCAACCACTAAAATCACTTTTTCCTTAGTAGCTTGATCATAAGCTGCACCAGAAATCGTTGCTTTGTCATCCAAAATATGAATGTTTAAATTTTCGACCTGAAGATCTAAATCGCTAATGGTTTCCTTTAAGTTATTGGCTGCTGCCTTTTCTGCATTTAATTTGGCTGCAACAGCATCTGCTGCTTTATCTGCTGCCTCTTCGGCCTTTGTTTTACCAATTCCAAAAACCTTTGCTCCTGCATCTTTAATAAATGAAAATAATCCCATAATTTGTTTTTTTAAGTGTTTTTTAATAATTATATAAAGTTCAATAAATTCTTTTAAAATTCCTATTAATTCTGACATTAAACCTATTAAAAACAGAAACTGCTTGCTGTTTTTATACAACAAACAGTCCCATTATTAACTAATCCCATTTATACTCTAGAGTTTTCTCTAGGATTCTCTTTTCTTTCGCTTTTAAACTTTCGGAATTTAGGTGTTTCTGTTTGTTTCCCTTCGGCATTTCTCATAAACTGGATGTAACCTCTTCCAGCAAATTCATAAGTGGTGCCCGATGCTGTATGGAACAATCTAATTAAACCATCATTAATTACACTGAGCTCAAAAAACTCATTTCCGAAACCGTCGTAATTCAAACTCAAGGTTTTTAAATACAAGTTTCCAGGGATGTTGTTCACTCCATAAATTCCGGTATAATCCCAGTAAATATTGTCTGGATTCGCAATTCCATAATCTTGAGAACTTCTAAATTCAGAATCGTTTCCACCAGCTAAGAATTGTAAATAATTCTCGTTATCAAATTCGTTGATGTTTCCAGCTTGACTGGTATAGGTTTTTTCCCAAGCTTGATATTCCTGCAAGAAATAATGAATGTTGTCGTAAAACACATAATCATAATCGAAATTTGAACGCTGATATCCTTTTAAAAAGTATGAGGTATCGGTATACGGATCATACAATTCTATGGTATTGCTGTTTATTTGATAGACATCGAAAGTAACAAAGCCGTCAATAAGATGATATACATCCAAAATACCATTATAGGCGTCATAATCTCCTACTTGAATTCCGAATCCGTTTCCTTGAGTACCAAATCCAACCAGATTGTTATTGGCATAAAATCTTCCATTTCTAAAAGATACAGTAAATGCCATTTGTAAAAATGGAACCTGTCCGTAACCAACGGTTTGGTTAATATCTACGTACCACAACTCGTAAGAGTTCAATAACTGATTTAAGGACATTGAAGGCTGTGGATTGTAATTGTCTATGTAAACATCGTCTGTATAACAAGATGTAAATAGTGTTGCTATTAAAGCAAATCCTAAAAGTAGTTTTAACGGTTTCATAAGCCTTCGTTTTAAAGTTACTATGATAATGAATTCAAAACACGTGCCAAAATTTCGAGGGATTTGTTTTAAAGGACTTAAAAGATTTAATTTTTATGTATTTTTGATTCTTGTAATTTTTAGAATAGATATGGAAAAACCATTAAAATATGCCGTTTTTGGTTCCGGAAGTTGGGCAACAGCCATCGTAAAAATGTTATGCGAAAATTTAGATGAGGTAGGTTGGTATATGCGAAGTACTTACACCAAAGAGCATTTAATCAAAGAACAGCACAACCCGAGTTATTTAAGTTCGGTTGAATTTAAATTGGAACAACTTAAATTAAGTAACGATATTAACGAGATGGTAGCCTATGCCGATGTGTTGGTTTTTGTTATTCCATCTGCTTTTATGCACTCTGAATTGGAAAAGTTAACGGCAGATTTGTCCAATAAAACCATTGTTTCTGCAGTAAAAGGAATTATTCCAGAATCCGGCTTGCTAGTGGGCGAACATTTTCATGATATTTATAATATTCCTTTTGAAAATATTGCTGTTATCGCTGGACCTTGTCATGCAGAAGAAGTGGCGCTTGAACGTCTTTCTTATTTAACCATTTCTTGTGCAGATGCCAAAAAAGCCCAGGACATTGCCGACAACTTGTCCAGTAATTACATAAAAACAAAAATTAGCGACGATGTTATTGGTACCGAATATGCCGTTATGCTAAAAAACATTTATGCCATAGCCGCTGGAATTGCGCATGGTTTGGGCTATGGAGATAACTTCCAGAGTGTGTTGATGAGCAATGCCATTCGTGAAATGAAACGGTTTATAAAGAAAACCCATAAAATGAAACGCAACATTAATAACTCGGCTTATTTAGGCGATTTATTAGTAACGGGTTACTCGCTTTTTTCTAGAAATAGAATGTTTGGAAACATGATAGGTAAAGGCTACACCGTTAAATCTGCCCAAATGGAAATGAGCATGATTGCTGAAGGCTATTACGCTACAAAAAGCGCCTATTTAATAAACGAAAAGAACAAGAAGAAAACGCGTATTCCAATAATCAATGCGGTTTATGCTGTTTTATATGAAGGAAAAGATCCGAAGGCTACTTTTAAGAAGTTGGCGGATAAGTTGGATTAAAAAATTTCCTCTACCTCCTCTAAAGGAGAGAACTTGTTTACCAACTCAATTCCACCTTTTAAAAATGATGTCTAGGTCTATTTTTGGCCTGTACAAATTTCAGAAAAGGCGTTTTGATGAACTAGTTTTTTTGGAGCCTGTTTTGTCTGTAGCTTTCTACTCTATCACTTACAAGGTGTTTAAGACCTATAGAACCTACTAGCGATATAACAAGAACAGTTATTCCCTTATTAATAATCACGACGTTTAAATGACTAACAATTACGATTACAAATAAATGTATTAAATATAACGGATAGCTTAATTCTCCCACATATCGGTCGATTTTAGATTTTTTTGAGAGTTCAAAAATAAATGGAATAGCCATAAAAAACATCACGAAAAAAATTTGAGGTTTAAAACTGAAAGCTATTTTATCGTACATCGTTATTGCTATGATGACAAAAACCAAGATGGCCAAATTAACCTTTTGATTTAGCAATTTTATATGTTCTGATTTATAGAGCTTATATGAAAGAATCCCTAACAGAAAGAGTGGAAGTTCCGTTGGGAAAAACCTAAATGCCCAAGGAGTATGAGTTAATCCCAACTCTGTTCTCATTAGATACTTGAGCAAGGCAAAAATCATAAAAAGCCCTAAAACAATTGATAGTTTTCGACGAACAATAAAAGGTGCAATTAAGTAAAACATTAATTCCAGAGCCACCGTCCAAGCCTGTGGAATTAAAGCAAAAGCAAATCCATTTAAGGCCTTAATATTAAAATTTGGTTGGAAGAAAAATATTCCCGTATCCAGATTGATTTCAAAAAAGAGAAGCGTGTCCTGAAAGAATATAAAGACATTAGCAAATACAATGGCTATTATGCTTGACACATGCAGCGTATTAAAATTATCCTTAAACACATTTAAAGGGCCATAACTTGCACCACTTGTAACTACACTAAACAAGAGGGAACCACCAATTATAATTATTAAAACCGCCCAATAAACAGGATACAGACGTATAAATCTATTTGTGATAAATAACTTATAGGAATTATTTATTCCAATATATTTTTCATTTAAAATAAGCGCCATATAGAAGCCCGAAATAATATAAAAAGTTTGGACTGCTATTTTTCCTCCTAAAAAATCAAAACCATAAAAAGTTTGGGTGTGGGATATGATTACAATTATTGCAAGAAAAGTTCTAATGTGCCCCATTTAAAGATTTAAAATTATTGACTTGATCATACTTTGGATTGTTTGCTAAAATAATCATTTCTAGCTGGGAAAAACCAAGGCAATAAATTCTGTTGGTTTTTTAAAGAAACAATTATAACGGATTAGCAAACCTGTTATCTTCCATTTCATAGCATACCAATTCATGTAAAATCTTTCAAAAACCAATGGATCTGTGATTAGATGTGTTTATAGCGTTGAGATGACAACCAATACTTAAACTCGGTTTAGAACGCACTCTTCATTTTTATTTCCGTCTTTATAATTTGATCGACTGCTTGTCTGTATTTTACCGGGTTTGCTGCTTTCTTAATGGCTTTATATGTTTTTTGTGGGTTTGATGTAGCTTGGGAAAAGAACTCCCAAAATCCCAGCATTTTCATTTTTATAGGTGTTGGTCCAGATAAGTACTCGTTGTATTGCTGGTAAATAGTGTCATGAAATTCAGAAAAAATGGTCCATCTATTTTCGGGATATTCGGTGGTGTTATTTTTTATCATGCTGGGTAAAAACGGATCGGCAATTAAGCCACGGCCAATCATGAAATGATCGATGCTTGGAAAGCGATTTTCAATGGCTTTAAAAGCAGAAACACTTGTAATATCACCATTGTAATACAACTTGTGCTTGGTGCTGCTAATGCATGCTTCAAAAGCCTCTAAATCCACCGGACCCTTGTAAAGTTGCTTTCCAATCCTGGCGTGAATAGCAATGTTTTTAAGCGGATACTGATCTAAAATAGGAAAAGCATCTAGTATTTCTTCTGCGTTTTCGTATCCCATTCTCATTTTCATAGAAACCAAGATATCCGTTTCGTTGTGAGCTTTGTGTAAGACCTCGTTAATTCTATTTGGATTGCAAATTAAACCAGAACCCATTCCAGATTTAGTCACCATAGGATACGGGCAGCCCAGGTTCCAATTTAATTCCTTATAACCTAAGCTTTGTACGTATTTGGCAACGAATATAAACTCGTCTGGATCGTTTGTGATTACTTGAGGGATTACCTCTAAAGTGGTATTGTTTTCTGGTAATAAATCGTTTTGATAGGATTGCTTAATGTTTAGCTTTCCATTGAGTCGAATGTATGGTGCATAGAACGTATCGATACCACCAAAATAATGCTGAAAGGCATTACGAAATCTGAAATCTGTAAAACCTTGTAAAGGCGATGAAAGTAAGGTAGTAGCCATCTTATTGTTTAGTTGGGCAAAGATAGGTTAATTGATTGATGAATTTTAAGTAGGTCTAAAAACCTGAGTTTATTACTTCACCAAAACTCCTTTAACATTCATCAAGGGAAGGTTTTGCAAAGCCTTCAAATTAACTGTGTTTTTTCTAAAAAGATAGGTTTTATCGAACATGGTGTTTCCTTCAAAAAAAGTGACTTTAAAGGTGTTGTTTAAAGCAAAAAGATCTTCCTGCAAAAGCTCGATTTTGGCATAGCTTTTCGCAGGAAGTCTTTCTAATTGTTTTCTAAAAATAGCTGTTTTTTTGTCTTCAGAATAACCACTCGATACAATAAGAACCATCTCTAAATCGACGTCCTTATCGTTAATGATATAGGCATTCCAATCATGGGTTTTATAAATTTCGTTGTATTCGTTAACAATCGCTAGATATACGTTTTTAACCTCAGGAATTTGAATGTCTTTTCTCATGATATCGTTCTGTTTGTTTTTAATCAAACACTTCTTCGAGTTACTTATTTCTTAAACTTATTGCCAACCTCCACCTAAAGATCTATATAAACGCACTACGGATAAAAGTTGTTCTAATTTATTATCTATGGTACTGATCTCGGCTCTTAACACACTTTCTCTAGCTGTTAATAAGTCTAGGTAATTGGCATATCCGTTATCCAACAATTCTTCCGAATTGGATTCGGCACGTCTAAGTGCTTCCACTTCTTTTTCGCGGTATTGAAACTTATCAACCTCAGCCTGATAGCTATACAAGGCATCCGAAACTTCTTTTCCTGCCACAAGCAAGGTATTTTTGAAATTTAAAAGGGCTTGTTCTTGCTGCGCCTGAGAAACTTCATATTGTGTTCTAACTTTACGTTGGTTAAAAATAGGTTGCGTTAATCCGCCCACTAAATTAGCAAACAAAGCGTTGGTGTTGAACCAATTTTGAAACTCCAAACTTTGAAAACCTCCTGCTGCACTTAATGTTAAAGAGGGATAGAAACTAGTTAAGGCTACATTGGTTAGCTCAAAAGATTGAATAAAGTCACTTTCGGCAGCAATAACATCTGGTCTATTTCTTAATAAAACATATGGCACACCCAGTTTCATTTCGGTAGTAATGGCTTGTTCATCCAACGTACTTCTTTCAAAATGCTGTGGTTGCTTGGCCAATAAAATACTCAAGGTGTTTTCCAGTTTAAATATTTCTGTTTTAACTTCAATTTCAAGTGCTTTGGCGTTGTTATATTGTGCCACGTTTTGGTCGACAGCAACTTGGGTTACTTGGCCAGCATCTTTAAGCGCTTGAATGGTAGAAACCGTTTTTTCGCGTGTTTCAACCGTTTCATTTAAAATTTTCAACTGCGCATCTAAAGCTACCAATCCATAATATGCCGTAGCAATATTTTCAACAAGTCTTGTTTTTACAGCTTGATGGGCAGCAATACTTTTTAAATAACCCGCTTGAAAAGCACGTTTATTGCTTCTAATTTTTCCCCAGATATCAGCTTCCCAAGACAAAGACAAAACCGCTTCATAATTCTCCATGGAACCACCGCCAAACTGACCATTTTTAGATAGTTCCTGGCGCGAAGCAAACATCTGTCCGTTTAAGGTTGGCAAATAACCTGCTTTTCCTTGTTTCATATACGCTTCTCCAGCAATAATTTGCTGTATCGCTATTCTAATATCGATATTGTTTTGAAGGCCTTCCTCTATATATTGTGTTAAATACGGATCGGTAAAAACTTCTTTCCAAGATACATCTGCCATAGACAAACTATCTGTTGGCAGGTTATCTGTACGATATAAATTCTCGGTTTCATCTTTTAATTCCGGTCTTTCGTAATCTTTAGATACCAAACAGCTTTGCAAGGTTATGGCTAGCAATCCTAAAACCATAACTCTAGAAATCCATCTTTTATTTACAATTTTTTTCATCCTAATTATTCTTTTATTTCTTGATTTACGACTTCTGGAACTCCAGTAACTTTTTCTTGTAACCATTGGAAAACAACAAACAATACTGGGATAACAAAAACACCAAATACCGTTCCTACCAATAAGCCTCCAACAGCTCCAGTACCAATAGAGTTGTTACCAACAGCCCCTACTCCTTTTGCCAATACCAGCGGCGTAATACCTAAAATAAACGCAAAGGATGTCATTAAAATTGGACGTAATCTTACTTTAGCTCCATCGATGGCCGCATCTACTATAGACAAGCCATGTTGTCGTCTTTGGATGGCAAATTCCACAATTAATATGGCATTCTTAGCCAATAAACCTATTAGCATGATTAAAGCAATTTGGAAGTATATGTTATTTTCCAATCCTGTAAAATAGGTGGTTAAATAAGCGCCTGCAACCCCAACTGGCAATGAGAGGATAACTACCAAAGGCAAGAGGTAACTTTCGTATTGTGCGGCTAATAAGAAGTATACAAACAAGATACTAATCAGAAATATAACTGTTGATTGTCCTGCAGAAGCAATTTCTTCTCTTGTAATCCCCGAGTACGCCACTGAATAACCTTCCGGTAAATTGTTTGCTGCCAATTCGTCGATGGCTTTAATAGCATCTCCAGAACTAAATCCTGGGGTAGATGCACCATTTACAGTAACCGCATTAAATAAGTTGAAACGATTAACGGTTTGAGGACCGTACACACGCTTAAATGATACGTATTGCGAAATCGGCGTCATTTCGCCACTTGGTGTTTTTATAAGCATGCTGTTTAAGCTCGACTCATCTACTCGATCTTCTGGCAAGGCTTGGATAAACACTCTAAATTGCTTTCCGAAACGGCTAAAATCTGCCACATAATTACCCCCAATATATCCTTGTAAAGCCGATAAAATTGCACTGGTTGAAACTCCATTCTCTGTTGCACGTTCCACATTGATATCTAATTCCAATTGTGGGAAGTTGGTACTAAACGAATTGGATGCATAGGCAATTTCAGGTTGTTGATTTAACAGTTTAACAAAATCGTTTGCCGTATTATCCAGCTCAGTAAGCGGTCTGGCATTTCTATCCATTAAACGCATTTCAAAACCATCTGCACTACCAAATCCAGGAACACTAGGAGGTGTGAAAAAGATGATATTAGCATCAGGTATCATAGCAGCTTTTTGAAATAACTGACCAATAATTCCATTTACAGAAGTTGCATCTGTATCACGATCGTCCCAACTATCTAGAATGATAAAGCCCATAGCATTCGAGCTTCCTTGTCCTGAGAAAAAGTTTTGACCACTAATAAAGGAAGCTCCTTTAATACCATCAATTTCTTTTATCACTTTTTCTAAAGCGGCATTGACTTCAAACGTACGATCTAAGGATGAACCTGGAGGCAGCTCGGCATTCATAAATATAATCCCTCTATCTTCTGCAGGAACAAATCCTGTTGGAATGGCTTTATTTGCGGAGATAATTCCAAAAACACAGAGTCCTAAAATTACTACGGTTATCCATTTGTGCTGTATTAAAAAGCCTACAGATTTTGTATATTTGGCCAATGTTGCATTAAAACCAACGTTAAAAGCGTCGTAAAAACGCTGTAACAAAGATTTCTTTTTGTCTTCAGGATGCTCTTTATGTGGTTTTAAGAAAATGGCACATAAAGCTGGTGTTAAGGTTAATGCATTTACTGCCGAGATAAAAATAGCAATCATCAAGGTCACTCCAAATTGCTCATAAAAAACTCCCGAAGGTCCTTTAATAAAAGTAATTGGAATAAAAACGGCCATCATTACCAAAGTAATAGAAATAATAGCTCCGGTAATTTCGTTCATTGCAGAGATTGATGCTTTTTTGGCATCCTTATAACCTCCTTCCAATTTGGCATGGACGGCTTCTACAACCACAATGGCATCGTCGACCACAATACCAATGGCCAGAATTAATGCAAATAAGGTTAATAGGTTTATAGAGTAACCCAGTATATTTAAGAAAAAGAAGGTACCAATAATCGAAACTGGTACGGCAATAGCTGGAATTAAAGTCGATTTAAAATCTTGTAAAAAGACAAACACTACCATAAAAACCAATAAAAACGCTTCAATTAAAGTATGTACTACCTTATCAATGGACGCTGTTAAGAACTTATTGGTATCGTAGTTAATTAGATAATCCATCCCTTCAGGAAAATCCTTTTTAAGCTCGTCTAATTTTACATAAATATCTTCTATAATCTCTTGAGCATTAGAACCAGGTGTTTGAAAAACTCCAAAGTTTACCGCTGAATTTCCATTTGTTTTTGAAATTGAAGAATATGAGAAAGCATCTAATTCTACTTTTGCCACATCCTTAACCCTTAGAAATTGTCCGTTACCTAAAGCTTTTATAACAATATCCTCGTATTCCTTAGCTTCTTTATAACGTCCTTTATATTTTACAACATACTCAAAAGATTCTCCAGCATTCTGACCAAAAGATCCAGCAGCAGCTTCTAAACTCTGTTCGTTTATAGCTTTAGTAACATCTCTAGGCTCAATTTTATAAGCAGCCATCTTATCCGGATCTAACCAGATACGCATGGAATAATCCTTGGCGCCAAAGACATTTAAGGCACCTACTCCATTAATACGCTGTATTTCTGGCTTGATGTTGATGTTCAGGTAGTTTTGAATATAGGTGTCGTCGTATTCTGGATTGGTAGAATACACCGCAGCAAATAATAAGGCAGAGTTTTGTTGCTTTTGCGTTATAACTCCCGCACGTATAACTTCGGCAGGTAATAAGGCATTGGCTCTTGCAACCCTGTTCTGTACGTTTACGGCTGCAATATCTGCATCATAACCTTGCTCGAAAAACACTTGAATGGAGGCACTACCAGAGTTACTGGCAGTAGAAGTAATATAAGTCATTCCTTCCACCCCGTTAATTTGTTCTTCAATAGGAACCACCACGCTTTCTAAGATGGTTTCTGCGTTAGCACCTGGATAACTTGCAGTAACCTGAACTGTTGGAGGTGCAATATCTGGATATTGTGTGACTGGTAATTGTGTGAGACCCAAAACACCCAGAATAACAATGATTATGGATATTACTGTAGATAATACAGGTCTTTCAATAAATTTCTGTAACATAATTGGTTTTATTTAAAGACAGTCTCGAAAGAGTTAATAATACTATCTAATGGTTTTAGCATGGGTTTAATTTTAGTACCGGGACTTACTTTATTAAGTCCTTTAGCTAAAATAGTTTCTCCTACTTCAATTCCGTCGCCAACGATATACATGCGATTGGCATTTTTTAAAATAGTAATAGGTTTATCCACTAACGAATCGTTAACAACGGTATAAACAAAACTTTTACCTTGTCTTTCAAAAGTCGATTCGGCTGGAATTACTATCACATTCTCAAAACTTTTAGGAATTAAAATAGTACCACTACTTCCGTTTCTAAGTAACCCCATCTCGTTATCGAATCTGGCTCTAAAGGTTATGGTTCCAGTTTGGGTATTGATATCTCCAGTAATAGTTTCTATTTTCCCAGATTTATCAAATAACTGTCCATTTGCAAGACGCAATTTAACTTCTGGGAATTTCTCCAACTTCTCTTTAGCAGTTTCCCCTTTTGCTTCGGCCATAAACGAAATAAATTCTTTTTCGTTCATGGAAAAATAAGCAAAAACCTCTTTAATGGATGACACGTTGGTTAAAGGCAATGGATCTTGAGCGCTCACTAAGGCACCCATTCTGTAATTTATGGAACCCACAACGCCATCTACCGGACTTTTTACGTTCGCATAGTCTATGTTGGCACTAATACTATTGTAGGCACTTTGTGCTTGTAGCAGTTGGGCTTTTGCTGTTTCCAATTGCACTGGACTAATTATATTTTTATCAACCAAAGGTTTTAATTTATTCACCTCTACTTGCGCTGCATTCACATTTGCTTTTGCAGCGTTGGCATCTTGACTTAAAGATTGTGTTTCTAACCTAAAAAGAAGCTGTCCTTGTTTGACACTCTGACCCTCCTCTACTAGTACTTCTTTAATATAACCTGCAATCTTTGGGCGTACTTGACTATTTACTTTTCCTTCTATGGTTGCAGGAAAATTTTCGTGTGTAATAACATCTTGTTTCTCAACTTTTACAACCGGATATGGCATAACATATGCTGGTTTTTGTTCTGCTGGCTTTTTACCACAGCTACTTAGTACTAATACTAATGCGCACGGAATGAGGATGTTTAATGCGTGTTTTTTCATGTTTAGGATTGCGTTTTAAAGGTGTTGGCAACTATTCTGGTTTTTAAATCTGAAATAGATTCAATAGCTAATTTTAAAAATTTTATGTATTTATCGTGAAATGTTAAGTCGAATTCAAATTCGTTCGTTGTAGATTCTAATTGGTTTACTTGTAACTTATAGGCTGATATTTCTTGATGAAGCCTCTTTTCTGATTCCCATTGGGTTATCATATTCTCTATATTTTGTAAAAAATTAGCAGAATTGATAATGAAATACTTTTTTCTATCTCCGGTTTTAGTGAAGTAACTTATTCGATCTAAACTTTGTAAATGCGTTAAATGTGTTGAAATGGTGCTCTTACTAGCACTTAAGTTAGACACCAAATCTTCGAAGGTGCTCCCTTCTTTTCCTGTAAGAATAATATAAGCTAAAATACGGGCAGCCACAGGTGCTAAATGGTCTTTACCTTCCAAATGAACCCCCAGTTTTTCAACTAATTTATATTTTTCCTTTAATAATTTCGTCTCCATAATTACGGATTTTGCTGCAAAGATACAGCTAGTTCGGTAGTAACCGAACCAAACGAAGTTAAAAAAATGTTAAATACTTTAAGTATGCAAAAAAGCTAGAATTAAAGAGCTGATCTAAACTGTTCTAGAAAGCGGACATCGTTTTCACTTAAAAGTCTAATATCGCTAATTTGATGTAATAGCATGGCTATTCTATCGATACCAACTCCAAAGGCAAATCCGGAATATTCATTTGGGTCGATATGGCAGTTTTCAAGTACATTTGGATCCACCATGCCACAACCTCCAATTTCCAACCAACCTGTTCCTTTGGTAATTCGGTAATCGGATTCTGTTTCAAGACCCCAATATACATCTACCTCAGCAC
Source organism: Xanthomarina sp. (assembly GCF_035306705.1). Classification (GTDB taxonomy): domain Bacteria; phylum Bacteroidota; class Bacteroidia; order Flavobacteriales; family Flavobacteriaceae; genus Xanthomarina. The sequence continues at coordinate 15,606 of NZ_DATGNO010000083.1, read as the reverse complement.
TTGGTTCCGTAAAAGGGAAATAAGAAGGACGAAGTCTAATTTTAGATTTCCCAAACATTTCTGTTGTGAAGTATTGTAGCGTTTGTTTTAAGTCGGCAAAACTCACGTTTTTATCAATATATAAGCCTTCCACTTGATGGAAAAAGCAGTGAGAACGCGACGAAATAGCTTCGTTTCTATAAACTCTTCCGGGAGAAATGGTCCTAATAGGCGGTTTATTGTTTTCCATATAACGCACTTGCACAGAACTGGTATGGGTACGTAATAAAATATCTGGATTGGTTTGAATAAAAAACGTATCCTGCATGTCTCTTGCTGGATGGTATTCGGGCAAATTTAAAGCCGTAAAATTATGCCAGTCGTCTTCAATTTCTGGACCATCACTAACATTAAAACCAATGCGACAAAAAATATCGATAATTTGGTTTTTAACGATTGATATGGGATGGCGTGCACCAATTTCTATAGGTTCGCCAGGACGAGATAAATCGCCATAAACCCCTTTAACCTCTTCTTTACTTTCCAGCTCTTCTTTTAAAGCATGAACCTTATCCTCTGCAGTTTTTTTAAGGGCATTTATAAACTGACCAAATTCTTTCTTTTGGTCGTTTGCCACGTTTTTAAACTCTGCAAAAAAGTCGTTTAAAAGACCTTTTTTACCTAAATATTTTATTCTAAAGGCTTCAACTTCCTCTTTGGATTGCGCTTGGAAGTTTTCGGCTTCGACAATAAGTTCTTTTATCTTATCTATCATGATATGGTTGAAAATGACTGCAAATTTAAGTATTTTAAACACAAAAAACTCCTTGAGTCAAGGAGTTTTTCTATTAAAATATTATGACTTACTATTGTCTAATAAAAACTTCTGTGTAAACAACTCCTTCGTCAACCTCTTCCACGTACATTTTATTGTTCTCAAATTTAACTTTTAGGGTATATGTGTCACCATCAGATGTTGTTGAATACATTCCATTACCCAGATTTTTCCACGTTCCGGAAGAGGCACCCTCTAAAACACAACCTCCATTAAAATCGTCTTCATAATTTTTAGCAGTAAAAGTTCCATTATCACTCACGGTAAGCGTAGTTTCAGCTTCGCATACGTCTAAATCAACTTCTATGTCATTAATAAAAGTTTTATAATATTTCCAATTGCCTATAAATTGGTCCTGAGCTGTTGAATCATCATCACTACCGCAAGATGTGAAAGCAAATGTGATAACACTGATTAATAAAATTATTTTTTTCATGAACTGATTATTTATTTTTTTAAAATTAAGTTGCTAATTTAATACTATTTGTAAATAATCAATAGTTTAAAAAAAATGTTATTCTATATATTTCGATTCTAAAAAGTAACTAACAATGGCCTCCTTCATCAGTACACTTTGCTCGCCTGCTTTTAAAGTTGGCAATTGTTCTTTAGTAATATAATGTGGCCAACCTTCCTCATCAAAATAATCAAATTCATAATATCCATAAGGCTCTAATAGCCTACAAATAGCAATATGCATGAGATCTAATTTATGGTCTTTTTTAAACTTTCTATCAAATTGCCCCAATTCTTGAACGCCAATTAAATAAATAATTGCGTCTAAATCCAAGGGATCGCCATCTGCAAATTGTTTGGATAGTTTAAGGACAACTAGTTCCCAGCGTTCTTTTAATTGTTCGTCTCTAGCCATGTATATTTCCTGTAAAAACAGAAGTTTTTTAGTTTAACTTAAAAAATAATTCTCGCAAAGTTAAGTTATATTTACAGAAATAAAGAATTTCGTAAAACGCTAAATTTATTTATTTTCGTTCCACAAAATGAGTTGAAATAACTAGTTTTGGTTGTTTCCTTGGTAGATTGAGGAGGAAACATGATCTAAATTGCTACTATGGGTGTTATTGATATTTTTTTATTGGGCTTTTTATTACTTGGATTGATTCGAGGGTTTTTAAAAGGTTTTTTTGTTGAAGTCGCTTCTTTAGTCGCTTTAATTGCCGGAATTTATGGCGCCATTCATTTTAGTTTTTATGTTGCCGAAATGCTTACAGACAAAGTAGATTGGGATGAAAAAACCATTAATGTTTCAGCGTTTGCTATAACCTTTATAGTAATAGTGTTAGTGATTGCCTTGGCGGGAAAAGCCATGACAAAACTTGCCGATTTTGCTGCTTTGGGAATTGTAAACAAGCTTTTAGGAGCTCTTTTTGGAGTTTTAAAAATGGCCCTTATTTTAAGTGTCCTACTCAATATCTTCGATAAGTTAAACACAACTATTACTTTTCTTGATGAAGAACACACTGAAAACACCGTACTTTATAAACCAGTGAAATCTTTGGCACCACTAATTTTTCCGCTTGTAATTAAATCTGAAGAATTTGAATTTCTTGAAGAGAACGAGAGTCCGGAAATTAAATAACCATCTGATTATAGCTGTTGGCTGTTGTGGTATTTTGCTAAAGTTTGTTTTTATAGGTAGCAAACAATTTCTCGAAAACCCTGAAATTCATTTTCGAATTACCGAAGAACCAGTTATTCTACAACCTCTCTTCATTTCAAGTATGGCTTCAATAAATAAAAACAGGTACAAAAAAAACCACTTTTAAAGTGGTCTTTTTGTTATTCTAAACGATAAATCTCTCGAATATCCTCCAAGTATTTATCGAAATCTATTTCAAGGTCAATCAGTTTTCCTGAATGCACATCGAACACCCAACCATGTACTTGTAAACCTTCATTTTTAATAGCTTTCTGTACTGCTGCCGTTTTAATTAAATTGACGCATTGTTCCTGTACATTTAACTCTATCAATTTATTGTAACGTGCTTCTTCACAGGCAATTTTATTAAGCACATCCCTATGCATTCTGTACACATCTCTAATGTTACGTAACCAAGGATTTAGAATCCCTAAATCGGCTGCTTCCATGGCTGCTTTTACACCTCCACACCCATAATGTCCACAAACAATTACGTGTTTTACTCCAAGTTGATTTACCGCATAATTAACAACCGACATTACGTTTAGGTCGATACTAATAACCATATTGGCAATATTTCTATGCACAAAGACATCGCCTGGGCCTAAACCCATTAATTCTTCAGCAGTAACACGACTATCAGAACATCCAATAAAAAGCAATTCCGGATTTTGCCCATTTCCCAATTCCGTGAAATAATTAGGATTAAGAGCTAGTTTATCCTTAACCCATTGGTCATTGTTTTTAAAAACTTGGTCTAATTTCATTGTTCGAATTTTATGTTTAATATGACGCTGAGTCTCTTCAAAAAAGAGTTTAAAATTAACGAAAAATGCTCATAAAAACCGAAATTAATTTCATTAAGCTTAAAACACAATCAAAATCCCCTTAGAATCAAACGCTTACTTATTGAAAATTCATAAATTTCAAGAATCGAAATAAAATAGATTTACTTTCAAAATTACATTCGTGTGACCGTATTTGGACGGTTGGAATTATAACGTAAAATAAAATATCCAATAATTGCGGAAACTAAAGAGCCCAATAAAATTCCTATTTTAGCAGAATCTATATATTCAGGTGTTGTTCTAAAAGCCAAACTTGCTATAAAAATAGCCATGGTAAACCCGATTCCCGCTAGAAAGGAGACTCCCACAATATGTGTTTTATTTATATCGGATGGAATGCTAATTATTTTCAGTTTTTTAGCTGTAAGTACAATGGTAGTCACTCCAATACTATTCCCTAAAATTAAACTTAACATCAAGGTTATGATCAAATCCCAGCTTAAAGCATACTGACTATCGAAGGCAACTCCAGCATTTGCCAGCGCAAAAACAGGAATGATTATAAAGGCTACCCAATCGTGTAATTTATGTTCCAATTGCTGTAACGGCGATTGATATTTACTGGTCCAATCCTGAAGATTATCTATTTCATCGATCTGTTCTTTCGAAAGAATAGGTGTCTGTAACACAGAAGCAGCTTTTAAGTTATCTGTAATTGTTTCCAAGTTTCCTATGAATGATTTCGTGGAAATTTTTTGATGGATGGGAACTGAAAACGCTAGTAAAATCCCTGCTAAAGTTGGATGAATTCCAGATTTTAGGAATAAAACCCAAATTACAATTCCGAAAATAAAGAAGGTGTATTTTAAATAAAGGTCCTTATAAGCCAAAAGGTATAATACAGCTAACATTCCTAAGGCAATAAGCAGTAAGGTTACTTCAATATTGCCACTATAAAAAATAGCAATTACCATTACAGCCCCAATATCGTCGACAATAGCAAACGCCATTAAAAATAATTTCAAACTTAATGGCACCCGATTCCCAAGCACATTTAATACAGCTAGGGCAAAAGCAATATCTGTAGCCATTGGCACACCCCAACCGTGAGACGTATCTGGATTTTGGTTAAAAATTAAATATAAGGTCACAGGAAACACCATTCCACCAATAGCACCTACTAGTGGAAAAGCCAACTTTTTGGTAGAGTTAAGTTCTCCAATTACAAATTCTCTTTTAATTTCCAATCCAATTAAAAAGAAGAAAATAGCCATTAATCCATCGTTAATCCAAAGTATTAAAGGTTTGTTTATTTCAAAGGTTTCGCTGGTAAAGCCAAGTTCATAATTCCATAATTCCTGATACATATGGCTCCAGGGCGAATTTGCCCAAATTAGGGCTAAAAGTGTTGCTCCTAAAAGCAAAAATCCACTTAAGCTTTCAATCTTAATATATTTTTGTAAGGGGGTTAAGATGGCTTCTTTTGTCATGTATGTGTGGTCTTATGTTGTACTAGGTATGCACCTATTATTTTAAATATTGACTTTTTGAAAATTTTAAATAAAAAACAAGTAATTATTTCACTTTTTTAAAAAGAATAATCACTCTATTTTAACATATACTATGTTGTTTTATATGCTTGCTACCAGGATAAAACTGGCTATTTAAAATTATGAATATCGCATAGTAAATTCTGGTGGCTGCAAGGCTGTTTCCAAAGCGTGCGCCATGTAAGTATCTAAACAATAAAAATGATATTTTGTTTTTTGAAGTTTTAAAATATTTGTTGTAGAATTAGAAGTAACGTAAAAAGGAATAATTTTTATTTGAGTTAGCTCGCAACTCTTGTTGCTCTCCCCTTCATTCACATTATAAAACACCGAGGTATCGAACGATTTATCTAAGACGGCTATCACTAAAGGTGCTGCCATTAGAAGGGTGAAGATTATGGTGAAATAAATGGAAATGCTAACTTTCTTCATTCAATATTTTAAAAATGAACGTCAAAGATACAATTTTGAAAATTTTTTATCTGTTAAATAAAAATTAAAGTGCTTTAATATCTTCTTTACTAATCCATCCAGTTTTACCATCGGAAAGCTTGATTTTCTTCCAATTGTTAACCGTATCCAAGATTTGGACCTTCGTACCTTCGTGCAAAACAAAGGCTTCTGAACTACGTAAATTAGGTTCATTCTTAACCTGGCTTTCTTGAACAAAAACGATAGCTGGCCTATCCAATTTATCTAGATTATATTTATGAAAAGCCAAAGACAAAGTTGCACAAGTTATAATCAAAAAAGTCATGCTAGCCACAAACGACAAACGTTTTTTAACTGTAGAATAAGCAAAATAATAACTTAAAAACACCAAAACAAACAGCAAAATAGACGCAATGGATATTTTTGCCCAAGTATCAAAACTAAAGGTATTGGTTAGATTTTTTGTAATCTTGGAAAGTCCAACTTCAGGCACAGAACCAATGGCATCTATGGTCATGTTTTTAGCAAAAGCTGCATTGTTTTTAATTTCCTTATCGTTTGGGTCTAATTGTAACGCTTTTTCGTAATAATAAATACTTGGTGCAATGTGGCTTAATTTATAGTGGGCATTTGCTAAGTTAAAGTACAAGGCTGCCGAGTGTTCACCATTTTCCAAAATAGTTTTATATTTTAAGATGGCTTGTTCGTATTCTCCATCATTATAAAGTGCATTTCCTTGTTCAAACAAAGACGTGTTTTGAGCAAAGCACACACTGGAAAATATAAAAAATATGCTGTAAATTATCTGTTTCATTGCTTTATTATAAATACTAATAGAACCTTTTTGTTGTTCAAAAAAAATAGCCGTCTTTCTAATCTCCTTATTTATTTGCTTTGTTTGTCTATTTCCGAAATTGTTTTTGCTGCCTGATCGTAATCTTGCTGCATTTTCACATTGGTAATTGGAGAATAACGCGCTAATTCGCAGTTTTCCAAAATTTCTGTAAACTCCAAAACAACTTCCTTATCTACCTGTCTTTCTATCAATAAGCTTTCAATGTTATCTTTACTCATTTCGCTGGTTTCGATATGCAATTTGGCCTTTAAATAGTTGTGTAGTGCTTTTTCAAGGGCAATATAGAAAGCCTCCTTATTACCTAAGGCCTTTTTAGCTTCACTCAAATAGCGTCTTGCCAATTTATCGGCTTTTCTAATTCTATTTCCAAACACATCGGCGTCTCGAACTTGTTTTTTCTTTCTAACTATAATGGCTAACGGAATGGCTAAAAGTGGCAACAATAAGCTGGTCCAGAATCCAGTAGTATTAAAGAAAGAACTTGTATTTACAGCTTGTAAATTGGCATCTGTTTTAATAAAAGCAAATTGTTGATCGCTAACTACAACAGGTTGTTTTCCATGATTAACATTGGCTATATTATTATCTGAAGCCGTCGTATTTGTTGGCCCTTCAAGTACATTGATAACTATTTCACCTGAAGAAATCTGTTTGTACGATTCTGTTTTTAAATCGAAATAGGAGAATGAAATGCTTGGAATTGGGTACTTGCCTTTATATTGAGGCACAATGGTATAACTGTCTGAAATACTTCCTTGCATGCCTCCTAAATTGGTAACGACATTTTCGCCATGTTCTGGTTCGTAAACCTCTAAAGAGCTAGGTAAAGTAAGCTTAGGAAGTTGGAACAATCTCAAATTTCCTTTTCCTTTTACTTCCACGCGAGCTTGTAAAGATTCTGACGCATTTAACTCCGATTTCGAAGTAATGACGTTGAATTCATATTCGCCAACCGCTCCAGTAAAGTCGGCTGGTTTCCCTTCTGTAGGTAACGGTTTTACATCTATGGTTCTACTTCCTGCCGAAACCGTTTTACTAGCCTGTGCCATTAATCTAGCACCAAAAATATCTCGTCTGTTTGTTGGCACTTCTACTGTAATATCCAGACTTAAAGGTTCTATTTCCAGCTTACCCGTTTTTTGTGGATAAAGTACCGTTTTTCTTAAAACCACATATCTATAATCCTCGCCTTTATACGTTCCGTTTTCAACTTTTAAACCTTTAATATCTATATTCTGACTCCAAAAATCGTTGAATCTTGGGTTATCAATTTCCCTCCAATTTCTAACTCCTGTATTTGGTGCGACATACAATTTGTAAACGACAGTTATCGCTTCGTTTAGATACGGATTGCTTTTAGACACCTCTGCCACCAAATGGATGTTGTTGGCAGCAATTTCGTCCGGATTGTTTTCGTCGTTAGGTCTATCTACTGCCCCAGTAATCACCACTGTTTGTGGTGTAGTTTTATAAATATCACCATCTATTTCTATGGTTGCCTGTTTTATGGTAAAAGACCCTCTTTGCTTTGGTGAAAGAAAATAACTATATGTTTTTTTATACGATCTTTGCCCATTCATCCAAGACGTGCTTACGGCTTGATTAGGACCACCAACAACATTAAAGCCAACAAAATCTGGCGGAGAAAAATTATCTCCATCTTTATTCATCTCGAAATCAATGCGCAATCTTTCGTTTATTCCTAACTTATTCTTGCTTAATTTGGCCTCAAAAGTAACTTGAGCACTAGCTAAGCTAGTACTTAATATTATTAGAAATAACGATATGTATTTTATAAGTTTCATATTAATAAACCCTTTTTTGATGTTGAAGCAAATTTCTAAAAAGGAGGATTTTTTTCTTTTCTATATGATTTGTTTTTAGATTATCTACCAATCTTTATCAGTTTCAATTTTCTCGCCTTTTTGTTTTTCGGCATTCATTTTCTCTTGAACTTTTTGTTCTTGTTTATTCATGGCTTCTAACAAGTTTTTAACCTGTTGTGGCGATAGTTGTCCAGGCTTTGGCTGTTGTTGCTGCTCTTTGTCCTGATTGCCTTGATCTTTATTATCTTCTTTGGGCTTGCCGTCGTTTTCCTTTTGGTCGTCGCCTTCTTTTTTATCTTGATTGCCTTTATCTTTATTTTCGTCCTTATTATCTCCTTCTTCCTGATCTTTCTGATCTTCGTTTTCTTGGTTCTCGTCTTGGTTTTGTTCTTTATTCTGGTCTGGATCCTTATCTCTGTTCTCGTCGTCCTTTTTATCGTCTTCTGGATCGTCTTGTTGTTGCTCGGCACATTCTTTTGCCAGACCAAAATTATAACGCGTCTCATCGTCGGACGGATTGTTTCTTAAGGCATTTTTATAAGCTTCAACAGCTTCTTTGCATCTTTTTTCTTTCATTAATATATTTCCAATATTATGAAAGGCTTTATGTTTTTCTTCTTTTGAAGTGGCGCTTTTAACAGCTTGTTGCAAACGGAATAAAGCTTCGGTATAGTTCTCGTTTTTATAATATGAAGTACCTAGATTGTAGGCTCCGGCCACAGATGACGCCTGCTCTGAAAGTGCTTTCCTGTATGCCATTTCTGCTGAAACAAAGTCGTCGTTAACAGCTTTTTCATTGCCTTCAAACACATAATTATTCGCTTTTTTTAAAGCCAATACTGCTTCCTTTTCTTTGTCCTTATCTTGAGCAAAGCTGGAAATAGACATGATGGTCAATATATAAACAAATACATGTTTCATTTAAATTCTAATCTTTTTCTTTAGCGACCCCTAATATATAAAACAGATACATGCTTGATAGTTAAAGGTTTTATAAAATTTCTTAGTTCTAGTAGAACTACTAAAATTAAACGGTTATAAGTTCTCGTTGAACAAATTTAGCTTCTTTAACCACGATGTTTTTCTATCCAATAAAAAGATATCCAAAAACAAAAGGGCTAAGGCAAGTGCCAAAAACCATTGAAACTGATCTTTAAAATCGGCGTATTGCTTGGCTTCAAATTCCGTTTTATCCATTTTGTTTAAAATATCTCGAATACTTTCTACAACTTCATTCGTGTTTTGTCCGTTAATATATAAGCCATCAGCTTCATTAGCAATAGCTTTTAAGGTATCCTCATCTAAGCGGGTAATAACCGTTTCGCCTTTAGAATCCTTTTTATAGTTCAAAACAACCCCATTTCTCTTGATAGGAATAGGACCTCCATTTGTTTGTCCCACTCCAATAGTGAAAATTCTAATACCTTCTTCATGGGCTTCTCTAGCTGTTTTTATGGTCCCTTCTCCATGATCTTCCCCATCGGAAATAATAATTAAAACCCGATTGGTTTCCTGGTCATCGTCAAAATAGGTTTTCGATAATTCTATGGCTTCATTTATGGCAGTTCCTTGCGAGGAAATCATATCGGTATTCATGTTCTGCAAGAACATTTTTGCAGCCGCATAATCTGTAGTAATCGGTAATTGCGGAAATGCTTTTCCAGCATAGGCAATAATTCCAACACGATCACTTGCTAGGTTATTAATGATTTGGGTGACCAATTGTTTGGTTTTTTCCAATCTGTTTGGGGCAATATCTTCTGCCAACATACTTTTGGAAACATCGATTGCAAAAACCACATCTACCCCTTCTCGCTTAACGGTCTCTAATTTTGTTCCAATTTTCGGATTTACTAAAGCCATGGTTAATGAAGCTATAGCCAAACAAATAACCGTTAGTTTTAAAATACTTTTAAAAAGCGATTGGTTGGGACTCAATCTTTTTAATTGCTGTTTATCGGCAAATTTCTTTTGTGCATGGCGTTTCCAAAGTTGAAGCACCAAAAAGAATAGGATTATTACAGGAATAACCGCTAATACCCAAAACCATATTTTTTCTTCTAATTGAAACATTAATTGTTTATTTGTTTGTCGTGAGTTTACTTAACCACGAATGAACGCCATTTTTTTATAAATTTATTGTTCTTAAGATTTCCTTGTGCATGGAAATAACACCAGATATTATATAAAACTTCTGAAAATGGTAAACCTCAACAACAATTCAAAAAGCAATAAAATACCTGCTAACATAACAAGAGGTCTAAATTTTTCTTGATAGTTGTAATATTTAAACTCTTCGATATCTGTTTTTTCAAGCTTATTGATTTCCTCGTAAATTTCTGCCAGTTTTTTATTATCGGTGGCTCTAAAATACTTTCCTCCAGTAACATCAGCAATTTCCTGCAATAATACTTCATCTATTTCCACTTGTGCTCTTCCATATTGAAACTCGCCATTTGGCAAAATAGCCATAGGGGTTAAAGCCATGCCATTGGTACCTATTCCAATAGTGTAGGTTTTTATTCCAAATTCTACTGCCAATTCACTTGCTGTTCTAGGCTCTATAAAGCCGGAATTATTAACCCCATCTGTAAGCAGGATAATAATTTTACTTTTTGCCTGACTGTCTTTTAAACGGTTTACGGAGGTTGCCAAACCCATTCCAATTGCTGTACCACCTTCAATAATGGTACTGTATTTAATGTCGTCCAAAGCGCGAAGTACAAGAGCCTTGTCACTTGTGATTGGTGTTTTGGTATAGCTCTCTCCTGCGTATTCCACCAAGCCAATTCTATCGTTTGTTCTTTCTTTTATAAACTGTGCCGCTACTACTTTTAAAGCTTCTAGTCTATTGGGTTTAAAATCCTTTGCCAACATACTTGCCGAAACGTCAATGGCTATAACAATGTCGATGCCTCGTGTGGTTTTTGTTTTTGTGGTTACATCAACCGTTCGAGGTCGAGCTAAAGCTGTTATAATTAAAGCCAAGACCAATAAGCGCAAAACAAAAAGCACATGTTTTAATTTTGGTAAGACAGAATTGCTTGTTTTAAAACCTTTTAAACTCGACATTCTAAGCTCGGCCGTTTGTTTATTGTATTTAAAAACATACCAAAGCACAGCTAGTGGAAGTAATAAAAACAACCAGAAATATTCTTTATTTATAAATTCAATTCCTTCAAACATTATTGATCTGCTTTTTTAAGTTCTATCGAATTAATAACTTTTTCAGATATTTTTTCCGCATAGGTATCGCCTGTTTTCCAAATCAGTAAGATTTGTTGCAAGACCACTTTATTATCTGATACAAACTGAAGCAAGGCATAATTCCCTTCATAATAACTGTCAGAATTTGCTCGTGGAATATTTAAGGTCCCAAAAGTTTTCAAGCCTTCTGCGCCATTAGGAGTGGTATATTTTTCCTGTTTTACAAAAATATCTGTAATCCCATTCTTCTCCAGATTATTGATGGTTTCTGATGCCACTTTTTGTAAATCGATGTCTTTTTTTTCAGCCTCTTGTCCTTGGTTTTCAAAGGTTGTTGTACTTACATTGATATGAATATTGTCTTGCAACGTACCATAAGTAAATGCTGAAGTTTTCAACTGTGCTTTGACATCATCTGGGACCGGTGGATTGTCTCGCTTTAAAACTTTTGGAGTAGAAATATCTATTGGTGGCACACCATATTCACTTCTTACCCATTGTCCTTCCAAGAGTTCTTTACTCTCATTTCCAAGAATGGTATCTGTTACATATCCAAAACCATATTTAACACCAAAACCTACAAACACGGCTATTAGCACTAAAACTGCAGCTAAACTTGTAAGTAAAATTTTTCTACGTTTACTTTTGCGTGCTTGCTTATCTTTATACTGCTGATCGAGAAGTTTTTCTTCTTCTGTTGGTTCTGGAAGTACTTCTTTAACATGATCTATCTCTAAATCGATGGTATTTCTATCTAATTTTGCCAACTCGACATCTGGAGCAGATTTTGCGAATTTCACCAAATCGGCTCGTTTAAAAATACTTTCCAAATTTTTAAGGGTTTCCTTACTTAAATCTATTTGGTTGCCTTCTTTTAAGAGGTTTAATCTTGAAATCAGTTCGTCTGTGGTACTTTCTAACGCGCGATCATAAACTTTTTCATCCAAATATCTACGAATGGCCAATGTTAAATCTGAATAGTATTCCTTGAGTTCCGCATTTTCCAAATAATTACTTTCGTCTAACTTTTTTAAAGCTAATTTAGCACGTTCGTAAGGTGGTAATAAAGCGATTTCCTCCTCTTCTGTCAACGGTTTTTTTCGCCATAAAAACCAATACAACAAAGCTCCAACTACTACCAGAAGCGCAGCTATTAGAAGTAAGGTTTTCCACCAATCTCCTGCACTTTTTTCTACTTCGATAATGGGTTTAATATCGTACAACCCTTGTTTTGTAGAATCTACTTCTATGGTGTTAACAATAACTTTTAAGGAATCTGTGAAAAATGCCTTATCTCCAATAAGTATTTTCTGTCTTGGAATGCTATATTTTCCTGAATCGAATTGCGTTAAGCCGTATTTTTTAATTAGAAGAAATTTCGCATCTTTCTTTGTTGTATCTACTTTAAAAGATTCGATCATTTCAAGAGGCATAAACGTTTGGCCCTCTGGAAATACGACCAAATCTAAAGAATCTACCTCCACTTGAATGTTGTAAATTATCTGTTCGCCAACTTTAATAGATGTTGAATCTATAGAAGTTGAAATGTCTTGTGAAAAAGACCATGTAGAAAACAGAATAAAGAGTATAGGAAACAGACTCAAAGCTTTACGGTTAAAGCTCGAACTAGAACATTTCTTAAATCTAAAATCGTTAATCATGAATTTTGAATCTTTTTAGCTTCTTCTTTTAAAATATCCCAATAACTTTTTGACATAACTTTCATCCACACGACAATCTAAAGAACCTGCACCAGATTTACTGAAACTATCTTTAAAATAAGCTACTTTCTCATGATAATATTTGCTATAATCCTGTCTTACTGATTTTGACCCAGTATTTACCAAAATAAACTCTCCCGTTTCGGCATCTTGCATTTGCACCATTCCTAAATTTGGAATGGCCTCCTCGCTTTTATCGTACACTCTAATCCCTGTAACATCGTGTCTTCCGGATGCAATTTTTAGGGTTTGCTTATAATCGTCTGCCATAAAATCGCTTAAAAGAAAAACTATGGCTCTTTTTTTCATCACGTTGGACAAGAATTTTAAGGCTTCAGCAATATCCGTTTTTTTACTCTTGGGTTTAAATTCAATCAACTCACGAATAATACGAAGCACATGCGAACGTCCTTTTTTAGGGGGAATGTATAATTCGATTCCATCCGAAAACAGAATCAAACCTATTTTATCGTTGTTTTGAGTGGCCGAAAACGCTAAGGTTGCAGCTATTTCGGTAACAATTTCGTTCTTAAATTGGTCTTGTGTCCCAAATAATCCAGAACCCGAAACATCTACCATTAGCATCATGGTTAGCTCGCGTTCTTCTTCAAAAATCTTAATATGTGGCTCACTATATCGAGCCGTTACGTTCCAATCAATATTTCTTACATCGTCTCCGTATTGATACTTTCTTACTTCAGAAAAAGTCATACCACGACCTTTGAAGGTAGAATGATATTCGCCCCCAAAAATATGATTAGACAAGCGCCGTGTCTTAATCTCGATTTTTCGTACTTTCTTTAGTAATTCTTTAGTATCCATGATTTAGATTCAAGATTTAATATTTAAAATTCAAAATTGAATAACTCTGAATTTAGAATTTGAAACTTTGAACTATTAAGGTACTTCAATCTGGTTTACAATTTTGTTGATAATGTCCACTGAAGTTATATTTTCTGCTTCGGCTTCGTAGGTAATTCCTATTCTATGACGCAACACATCATAAACTACTGCTCGAACATCTTCGGGAATTACATAGCCACGACGTTTTATAAAAGCGTAGCATTTAGCCGCTGTTGCCATGTTGATACTTCCACGTGGCGAAGCTCCAAAAGAGATAAGTGGTTTTAAATCGGCTAGGTTATATTTTTCTGGAAAACGTGTAGCAAACACAATATCCAAGATATATTTTTCAATTTTTTCGTCCATATACACTTCACGAACGGCACTTTGGGCTCTTAAAATTTGTTCCACAGAAACCACAGGATTCACTTTTTCGAAAGCGCCTTTTAAATTAGCTCTAACAATTAATTGCTCATCCTCGAGTTTTGGATATTCTATAATTGTTTTAAGCATAAAACGGTCCACTTGTGCTTCTGGTAACGGATATGTTCCTTCCTGCTCTACTGGGTTCATGGTAGCCATTACTAAAAAGGGCTTGTCCAAAATATAGGTTTCATCGCCAATAGTAACTTGTTTTTCTTGCATGGCCTCCAATAAAGCCGATTGTACTTTTGCAGGTGCTCTGTTAATCTCATCTGCTAAGACGAAATTTGCGAAAATGGGTCCTTTTTTGATAGTGAAGTCGTTTTCCTTCATGTTATAAATTAAGGTACCCGTTACATCGGCTGGCAATAAATCTGGCGTAAACTGAATTCTACTAAAACTAGCATCAACAGCTTGTGCCAGTGTATTAATAGCTAAAGTTTTTGCCAATCCAGGAACACCTTCCAATAAAATATGTCCTTGACCCAACAAACCAATAAGTAATCTTTCTACCATGTGTTTTTGACCTATGATTACTTTATTCATTTCTAAAGTAAGCAAATCAACAAAAGCACTTTCTTTTTCAATTTTCTCGTTAATTGACTTAATATCAATTGTACTGGTATCTTCCATCATTTTATTATTTTTATCGCTCGAATATAACATCCTTTAAATAGCCATGCAAATTGTTAAAATTTTTGCTTGATTGCTGTTAATAATTGGTTAAAAATTAAAGAGCAGCACTATTAGTGCTGCTCTTTAACAAATATTTTAATAATAATTTTACTGAATCAATGTAATTAAACCAAGATTTAAAGTTTGACCCATGGAAATTTCAACATCCTCGATAACTAATGTTTGATAACTTGAAGTAGGATCTGGTGTTACTGTAACATCATAGATTCCTTCAGGCAAACCAACAACTGCAAAGTCTCCATTAGCATCGGTATAGGCCGAAGCTGTTAAAGCACCATCACTAACTGTTACAACCGATTGCATATCGGATGGCGAAACAGTACCACTTAAAGCACCCGTATTTGCTTCAACGCTAGCTCGAATAACAGGTTTTAAGTTTATGTTTCCTGAATTACCCGCTATAACAATAGATTTATCTACATCAAAATCCAACAAAAATGTGTAATGAATATTAGGAGCCAAAGCTTCATTTACTTTAATTTTTAATCCAGATTGTTGTGCACTCGGCGTGTTTAACGGATAAGTAACCCCATCCATAACAACTGTGTTATTTTCTCCAAGAATTAATCTTATCTGGTTTAAGGTTCCCGATGGAATCTCATAACCATCAACAAGCAATACATTTATTCCTCCAGTTAGTTCCAATAAGTCGTAAATACCAGGATTAATAGCTTCCAAGCTTATCCAACCACTCTCATCATCATTCGTGTCGTTAACTTTCACTTTAACATCCATAACTTCGATAAAAACATGATCATAGTCTCCAGGATTATCCATTAACTTAACAGAAATC
>NZ_DATGNO010000082.1:0-2753 GCF_035306705.1 Xanthomarina sp. | reverse complement strand
TGCGTTTCTTTCCAAACTGTTTCACTTTCAAGAGTCCATGGCGTTCTAATACCAATGAAGTAATTAGCTTTTATTGTTTTAAAATAATTACCTAGAATGATATATAAAACGCCTATTAATAATAGGATATAATTGGGATTTGTAAACGTGTTATTTTTGGCTGAATAAATTATAAATAAAGCCAATACAGACATAAAAATGGTCATTAAAACTTTTAGATTTTGAAGTTTGTTCCCCATTTTGTGCAGTTTCTTTTTAGGATCTATTTTTGGAACCACCAAAAAGATGACATACACAAGAACAGGCAGTAGAAACGGAATTAACAAGAGTTCTATTTTGTCGCCATACCTATCTATGTCTCCTTTGATGTTCCAGTGCATAGGAACTTTTTCTGGCAATTGGTTCCAGATATAAGCTAAATAGATAAATGGCAATAGTACAATGCCAATTAATGGAAGTTCTTTTTTAAGTTTCATGGTTTATTTTTTTAAAGTTAGTATCCAGTTTATTAAATCTTCCAAGATGCTTGTATTTAAAGAATATTCTACAAATTGGCCTTTTTTCTCACTGGTAATTAAATCTGCTCTTTTTAGAATGTCCAAATGGTGAGAAATACTAGGTTTTGAAATATGGAATTTATCTGCAATTTCACCTGCATTCATATCTCCTTCTTTCAAAAGTTCTACAATCTGCCGTCTGGTTTCATCATTAAGCGCTTTAAATAGAGAATTCATTTTGATTGTCTCGTTATTTAGTTATTTAGACAAATGTCTAAATATTATTTTAATTAAACTAATTTTTGTAGTAATTAAAATGGAGAAGAGGTGGTTATCTATGAAAAGCTATGTTTACACGAAACCAATTAACATTTCAAAGATGGAGCAGACCTTAGAACAAATACAAGAATTAATGAAAGTATGTGGACATGGAACCTATAAGATCCACTATTGGGTAGTTTTATTTTATACTTTATTGGCCGCAATTGTTTTCCAATATGGTTTTATAATATGTCCTTTTTTATGGCTTAAAATCAAAAGAATAATAGCTGCAAGAAGACCAAAAAAAGTAGCCTGAATAGAACCTTCTGGACCAAATGGTCCACCTGTAAACCAATCTGCTCCACTTATCTTGGATGTAATTAAGGTTTTTGATATGGCGTTACCCGAAACACTTGCCCCGAAAATAGCCGTTTGCGTAAAGTTCCAAGCAAAATGAATGGCAATAGGAAACCATAGGTTCCTTGCATATATGTACGCAGCTCCAAGCAGTAATCCAGCTTGAATAGCCAGTCCAATTCCAGCACTTAACGAACTGTTTGGATTGGCAAGATGTAAGCCTCCGAAAATGAGAGCAGAAATTACCAAGGCTATGTAACTACCCAATTTCTCTTCTGTAATTCTAAATATGATACCCCTAAATAAGATTTCCTCAAAAATGGCAGAAGAAAAGGCCATGGCTAAAGGTGGAATGATATATAGAAATGGGTTTATGGATACCACTGAATAACCTCCCATGACATAGATGACTAAAATTGTTAACGATTGCGCAAGGACTCCTAGTAAAATTCCTAAGGCTAGATTTTTGCCAATTCCATGAGTAGAAAATTCCGTTATTTCCCTTCTTTCGTAAAATTTATAGAGATAGATATAGGCCACTACAGACAGTATACTTGAAATGATGGTTATAATTAAATGGATAACATCTTTCGCCAATAAATCTGTTTGAAAAACTCCGCTTAGAAAACTTTTCGAAAAACTAAATACGCTTATAACAACACTAATTCCAATGATTATTTTGGTTAAAGGAAAGTGAAGTATTTTCTGTCCTATAGATTTCTTGCTCATTTTTATAAATTAGGTTTTATACGGCAAAATTACGATTAATGCTTGTAAGGGAATTAATAATTTATACAGAATATCTTAGTACTTTCGACTAAAGACTGCAATAAACTCTAGCTATTATATTGTTTTTTGTTATAGTCACTGATTTGGTTTTTAAGTTTTTTTGTTATTTAGACTTCAACGGAAATGTTAATCCAAGAGCAAATGCGCCAGCGTACTGTTGGACGGTTGGTTGATAATAATAAGTAAAGCCCAAGTCCACCTGATGATTTCGTCCTAATTCCAATCCAAAAGAAAAAGGGATGTGGTAAATTAGGCCACTTTTGTTTATAGTATCGAAAGCCGTAAATGTTTCAAATTTTCCAATAGAAGTTCCAATTCCAACTTCCACATAAGGAGCTACCCAAGGTATTGGTGCTCTAACTCGTGCCTTTCCTCCTAATAAAAAAGCCTTTGATTCCACCTTTTCATTTGTTGGATTATTATTTAAATCTTTCCCATTGGAATTGGTCAAAATAAAACCTGCATAAGGTCTAAATTCAACCCAAGAGGTGGCTTTTAGTACCAGTTCTCCTTGGGCAAAAAAGCCAGTAGCTACTATCTTGTCCACGCTATTATATGGTGCGCTCAAGCCGTATCCAATTTTAGCATGTATAGATTTTTCTTTTATAAATTGGGCTTCCATTACATTGGAAGTCAGAACGATTATTAATAGGAATAAAGTTTTTTTCATAAGGTATTGCTTCAAAGAAATAAACTCTCATATAGGGAGCTTATTTAAATAACATATTTCTGATTATAATGTGATGAGTCACGTATTAAAAACGCTTTAGGTTTTTTTATAATACTTAGGCTTACTCTGTACCAATTAAATCGATATTTGTATCGTTACCGGCTTCTTTAGGGTTTTGA
>NZ_DATGNO010000081.1:0-2497 GCF_035306705.1 Xanthomarina sp. | reverse complement strand
CCTGTTGTTTCTTGATATTCTAAAATGCGCTCGTTGTGCTTGTCTCCAATAATTTCTTTTTGGCCGAGTTCGCCCAAGGCAATTTTTAATGTATCTCCTAGCATATCTATTAAATTTTAAAGATTAATACGATTGCTATTTAACTAGGAAGGAAGATTATTCTGTCTAAAATAAATAAAAAAAGCGACCTAAGTCGCTTTTAATCAGATAATTTATACATGTTATTTACTTAACATCAGTAACTCGCTACATAGTATTTCGGTGATATAGCGTTTGTTACCGTCTTTGTCGTCCCAAGAACGGTTTGTTAATTTGCCTTCAACTGCAATTTCCTTTCCTTTGGTAATGTACTCTTCTACCACTTTAACCAAGCCTCCTTTTACTACCACGTTGTGCCAGTAAGCGCGCTCTACTTTTTGACCTTTTTTGTCTTTGTAGCTGTCGTCTGTGGCCATAGAGAATTTAGCCATTTTGGTACCATCTTCAAAATTGATAATTTCTGGATCTTGTCCTAATCTTCCAATCAACTGTACTTTGTTTCTAAGCGTTTTCATAATTTTAAATTTTAAAGCCTGCCCGAAGACAAGCGGATTAAACAGTTAATACTATTGAATATCATTCGGTCAATTCAACGATACAAATATGCAACCCCTTCCAAATGTTAGTCGGTTATTAACTAATTAAATTCGTTTGTAATTACTTGTAGTCGTTTGTAAACGATTAATTGCTCGACTTTAATTCCTATCTTTACCAGTAATGAAGAGACTTACAAGCTATTTGTATCCCATTATCAAGAAAATAGAATCGGATATTAACGGAACCCTAGAAATTACCTGGTACAATGGTAAAAAGCATTTAAATACAAAAAATGCCAACTATTCTTATGGCTCTTTACAACGTATTTTAAAATTTGGTTTGGAAAAAATAGACCTCTCAAAGGTGCATTCTGTGCTTTTATTAGGACTTGGAGGTGGAAGTGTGATACAAACCCTTCGGAAAGATTTCAACTATCAAGAACACATGACTGCCATAGAAATCGATCCTGTAATTATCCAGATTGCCAAAGATGAATTTCAACTTCAGAATAATGAGCAATTAGACATTATTTGTTCCGATGCCATTCAGTACATAGAAAAAACCCAAGCCACCTTCGATTTGATCATTATTGACTTATTTATAGATACCCAAGTGCCACAGCAATTCCTTGAACTTCCGTTTTGGGAAACTCTATTAAAACGAAAATCCACTTCTGGAGCCATTCTCTTTAATGCGTCGTTAGAAAGTTCCATGAGCGTCCCATTGGAAGCGGTTATCGATTATTTAAAATCCCATGTCTATAAAGTAACCGTTTTCGACAAGGTGAACAACACGAATAGAGTAATTATAACCAGTTCTTTATAAGTTTATCTGATAGATTTTTCGTAATTTTAGATTTAACCATATAATATTTGAATCATGGATTATTTTTTTTCAGCCATATTAAAAAACAGCACTTTTGAAGAGGCCATAACTAAAACAAAAGCAGCATTAAAGGTAGAAGGATTTGGTGTGTTAAGTGAAATAAACATTAAAGACACCCTTAAAAATAAAATAGATGTAGATATCGATCCATACGTTATTTTAGGAGCTTGCAGTCCCAAACATGCGTATGAAGCCATAAAATCCGAACCGCATATTGGTGTTTTTCTACCTTGCAATGTTATTGTAAAAAAACTAAAAGACAATTCTATTGAAGTGTCTGCCGTAGATCCAATTGCTTCTATGGGATCTGTAGAAAACAAAGCCTTAGGTCAGGTTGCTTTGGATGTTGAGAGTAAACTTAAAAAAGTGATAGCTAGTTTGAAGTAAAGGTCACGATCGAGATTTTGACGGGAACACTATACGGCGTATCTCTTGGGTTATTTAGTTTCTCGCAAAGGCGCCAAGACGCGAAGGAGGTTTGGCTTGGAGGTGTTTGTAGTTCTGTACATGGGATTGGTTGTTGGCTATGAGTTGGGATATTTAGTTTCTTGCAAAGGCGCTAAGACGTGGAGAGATTTGACATGGAATTGTTTGGTGGTAAGTTGTTTTATGTAGTTTACGTTCGCCTTTAAAGTTTTTCATCCGAACGGTGTGCCCATCGGCGGATTCAGCACACGCTAAAATAGACCGCCGGACTATTTTTTAATACTTGCTTGCCTCTTCGATTAAAGGGGAGAACCACTGTTTTTTTTATTTAGTTCACACGGAGTCACTACGGAGTCACTACGGAGTCACTACAGAGTCACTACAGAGTCGCTTCTAAGTTAAATTGCCTTAAAAACGCAATGTTTCTTATTTATAATCCCATAGCTAGGATCAGTCCATATTTATGTGTTTTCAAGCTTTCTAAAAAATATTCTGTATATTTATTTTATAACAACGCATCTGTTAATGACATTATAATTAATAAAGAAGTGAAACAATGAAAGCCTGTCCGGAATGTGGTGATAAAATAGTAGGTAGAATAGATAAGAAA